>NZ_JBEZFT010000134.1:0-10975 GCF_040649595.1 Kribbella sp. NPDC048915
GCCGCATGCTTTTACTTTGGCCGAGGCGGCCTCCGTGCTCTCGTCCGCGGACTTCTTCGCGGCCGCCTTCTTGGCCGGGGCCTTCTCGACCGGCTCGGCCTCTTCGCGCGGCGTGACGACCACGGTGATGTGGCTGGTCCGCTTGTCGATCCGGGTGGCCCGGCCCTGGGCACGCGGGCGGTGACGCTTCAGCGTCGGACCCTCGTCCACGAAGGCCTTCGCCACGACCAGGTCGGCGCGGTTCAGGTGTTCGGTGCCCTCGGCGTTCGCCGCGGCGCTGTCGACGACCTTGTACACGGTCGCGGCAGCGGCCTGCGGGGCGAACTTCAGAGTGGCGAGTGCGTCGTCGACGCCCAGACCGCGCACCAGGTCGACCACGCGGCGCGCCTTCATCGGCGTCACGCGGACGAAGCGCGCGACCGCGAAGGCCCCGGGCTGCTCGCCCAGCAGGCTCTCGCGACGGGCGCTGATCGCCCTACGCTCTTGAACGCTCATGATGTTCGAATCTCTCCGTAGGTTGCTTTCGCTTCGTCACTGATCCCCTGGGGGTCAGCGACGCCGTGACTTCCGGTCGTCCTTCTCGTGACCCTTGAACGTCCGGGTCGGCGCGAACTCGCCGAGCTTGTGCCCGACCATCGCGTCCGTCACGAACACCGGTACGTGCTTGCGGCCGTCGTGCACCGCCAGCGTGTGTCCGATCATGTCCGGCACGATCATCGATCGGCGGGACCAGGTCTTGATGACGTTCTTGGTGCCCTTCTCGTTCTGCACCTCCACCTTCTTCATCAGGTGGTGGTCGACGAACGGGCCCTTCTTCAAACTGCGTGGCATCTGGCCGGCTCCCTATCAGCGCTTCTTGCCGGCCTTGCGACGCCGGACGATCATGCGGTCGCTTTCCTTGCGGGTACGGGTCCGGCCTTCCGGCTGGCCCCACGGGGACACCGGGTGGCGACCACCCGAGGTCTTGCCCTCACCACCACCGTGCGGGTGGTCGACCGGGTTCATCGCGACACCGCGGACGGTCGGGCGCTTGCCCTTCCAGCGCATCCGGCCCGCCTTGCCCCAGTTGAT
Source organism: Kribbella sp. NPDC048915 (assembly GCF_040649595.1). Classification (NCBI taxonomy): domain Bacteria; kingdom Bacillati; phylum Actinomycetota; class Actinomycetes; order Propionibacteriales; family Kribbellaceae; genus Kribbella; species Kribbella sp. NPDC048915. The sequence continues at coordinate 1,072 of NZ_JBEZFT010000134.1, forward strand.
GTTCGACTGCTCGCCGTTGCCGACCTCACCGAGGGTGGCGCGGCAGCGCACGTCGACCATCCGGACCTCGCCGGACGGCATCCGCAGGGTGGCCATCCGGCCTTCCTTCGCGACCAGCTGGATGCTGGCACCCGCCGAGCGGCCCATCTTGGCGCCACCGCCCGGACGCAGCTCGACGGCGTGCACCGTGGAGCCGACCGGGATGTTGCGCAGCGGCAGGTTGTTGCCGATCTTGATGTCCGCGGACGGGCCGTTCTCGACGATCGTGCCCTGGCGCAGGTTGGACGGGGCGAGGATGTAGCGCTTCTCGCCGTCCACGTAGTGCAGCAGCGCGATCCGCGCGGTCCGGTTCGGGTCGTACTCGATGTGCGCGACCTTCGCCGGCACGCCGTCCTTGTCGTACCGCTTGAAGTCGATCAGCCGGTACGCCCGCTTGTGACCGCCACCGTGGTGCCGGGTGGTGATCTTGCCGGAGTTGTTCCGGCCGCCCTTCTTGGGCAGCGGACGCAGCAGCGACTTCTCGGGGGTCGAACGGGTGAGCTCGACGAAGTCGGCCACGCTCGAGCCACGGCGGCCCGGCGTCGTCGGCTTGTACTTGCGGATTCCCATTACGACTGGCCTCCGAAGATGTCGATGCGGTCGTCACCCTTGAGGGTCACGATCGCCCGCTTGGTGTCCGGGCGCTTGCCCCAGCCGGACCGGGTCCGGCGGCGCTTGCCCTTGCGGTTGATGGTGTTGACGTCGCTGACCTTGACCTTGAAGACCTTCTCGACCGCGAGCTTGATCTCGGTCTTGTTGGCCCGCGGGTCCACCTCGAACGTGTACTTCTGCTCGTCCAGCAGGCCGTAGCTCTTCTCGCTCACGACCGGCCGGAGCAGCACGTCGCGGGGGTCCTTGTTGACTCCGTGGCTCATGCGTCTCCCTCCTCGGCCTCGGTCGACGTGGCGACGGCCTTGACGGACTTGCCCTTGGGGGCGCCGGCCACGAAGGTGTCCAGGGCTCCCTTGGTGAACACGACCGCGTCGCTGACCAGCACGTCGTACGCGTTCAGCTGGTCGGCGGCGATCAGGTGGATGTGCTGCACGTTGCGCAGGCTCAGCCAGCTGAGCTCGTCGGCACGCTCGACGACCACCAGCAGCTTGCCCGGCTCGGCAGCCTCGGCCAGCACCTTCAGCGCGGCCTTGGTGGACGGCTTGTCGCCGTCGACGAACTTCTCCACGACGTGCACGCGGCCGTCGCGGGCCCGGTCGGACAGCGCACCGCGGAGCGCGGCGGCGATCATCTTCTTCGGGGTCCGCTGGCTGTAGTCACGCGGCACCGGGCCGTGGACGACGCCACCGCCGGTGAACTGCGGCGCGCGGGTCGAACCCTGCCGGGCGCGACCGGTGCCCTTCTGGCGGTACGGCTTAGCGCCACCGCCGGACACCTCGCCACGGGTCTTGGTCTTGTGCGTGCCCTGACGGGCCGCGGCCAGCTGGGCCACCACGACCTGGTGGATCAGCGGCACGTTGACCTGAACGTCGAACAGCTCGGCCGGAAGCTCGGCGGAACCCTTCTTGCTGACCTTGTCGCCGTTCACGGCGACGACGTCGACGGTGCTCACTTCGCAGCTCCCTTCGCGGCGTTGCGGATCAGCACCAGGCCGCCCTTGGGACCGGGAACCGCACCCTTCAGCAGGATCAGACCGCGCTCGGTGTCCACCGCGTGCACGGCCACGTTCTGCGTGGTCACGTTCTCGCGGCCCATCCGGCCGGCCATCCGGAGGCCCTTGAAGACCCGGCCCGGGGTGGCGCAGCCGCCGATGGAGCCCGGCGAACGGTGCTTCTTGTGCACACCGTGGGTGGCCCGCAGACCACCGAAGCCGTGGCGCTTCATGACACCGGCGAAACCCTTGCCCTTGCTGGTCGCGGAGACGTCGACCCGCTCGCCGGCGGCGAAGGTCTCGGCCTTCAGCTCCTGACCCAGGTTGTACTCACTGGCGTCGGCGGTGCGCAGCTCGAGCAGGTGCCGCCGCGGCGTCACACCCGCCTTGTCGAAGTGGCCGCGCAGAGGCTTGGTCACCTTGCGCGGGTCGATGTCGCCGTAGGCGATCTGGACGCCGTCGTAGCCGTCGCGGTCGGAGGTGCGCACGCCGGTGACCACGCAGGGGCCGGCCTGGACCACGGTGACGGGGACGACGCGGTTGTTCTCGTCCCAGGTCTGGGTCATACCGAGCTTGGTGCCCAGCAGACCGCGCGTGTTCTTCACAGTGCTCATTGGTCTTTCCGCGTCCTCAGAGCTTGATCTCGATGTCGACACCGGCCGGCAGGTCGAGACGCATCAGCGAGTCAACGGTCTTCGGCGTGGGGTCGATGATGTCGATGAGCCGCTTGTGGGTGCGCATCTCGAAGTGCTCGCGGCTGTCCTTGTACTTGTGCGGCGAGCGGATGACGCAGAACACGTTCTTTTCCGTCGGCAACGGCACCGGGCCAGCAACCTTCGCACCAGTACGCGTCACCGTGTCGACAATCTTGCGCGCCGAGCTGTCGATGACCTCGTGGTCGTAGGCCTTCAGCCGGATGCGGATCTTCTGTCCCGCCATCGCTTCGCTTCGTCCTTCTCTATCGTCTTTCGGTGCGTTGCTCCGACCCCCGCGGTCGGGTGTGTCGCGTGCGGAGCTCGCACGTGACTCACCGATTCCTCAACTTGGGATGGTGATCGGGGCCCGGTCTCGGACCGGAACCTCGGCATGGTCTCCGGTCCGGCGCACCAGCCAGATCAAGAAGATCTGGGGCGCACCCCGGCGGCCTCGCCTGAGCAACCTGAATATTGTGCCAGAGATCGGCGCCGGAACGCCAATCGGGGGCTTCACGCCCCGATCCGGTACCACCTGAGCGCCGGATCGGGCGCAAAGCAGAGGTCCGCGGGGCTCAGTTTCGAGCCCTCGCGGACCTCATGAGATCACTTGATGATCTTGGTGACCCGGCCGGCGCCGACGGTGCGGCCACCTTCGCGGATCGCGAACTTCAGACCCTCCTCCATGGCGATCGGCTGGATCAGCTCGACCGTCATGTCGGTGTTGTCGCCCGGCATGACCATCTCGGTGCCCTCGGGCAGCGTGACGACACCGGTGACGTCGGTGGTGCGGAAGTAGAACTGCGGGCGGTAGTTCTGGAAGAACGGCGTGTGCCGGCCGCCCTCCTCCTTCGACAGGATGTAGACCGACGCCTCGAACTGCGTGTGCGGGGTCGTGGTGCCCGGCTTGATGACGACCATGCCGCGCTCGACGTCCTCGCGCTTGGTGCCACGCAGCAGCAGACCGACGTTCTCACCGGCCTGGCCCTCGTCCAGCAGCTTGCGGAACATCTCGATACCGGTGACCGTGGTGGTCTGCTTCTCCGGACGGATGCCGACGATGTCGACGGTCTCGTTGACCTTGATGACACCGCGCTCGATCCGGCCGGTGATGACCGTACCGCGACCGGTGATGGTGAAGACGTCCTCCACCGGCATCAGGAACGGCTTGTCGATCTCGCGCTCCGGCTGCGGGATGTAGGAGTCGACCGCGTTCATCAGCTCGACGATCGACTCGCCCCACTTGGCGTCACCCTGCAGCGCCGGGTGCGCGGCCACGCGGACGATCGGCGCGTTGTCGCCGTCGAACTCCTGCTCGGAGAGCAGCTCGCGGACCTCGAGCTCGACGAGCTCCAGGATCTCCTCGTCGTCGACCATGTCGCACTTGTTCAGGGCGACGACCATCGCCGGCACGCCGACCTGACGGGCGAGCAGCACGTGCTCACGCGTCTGCGGCATCGGGCCGTCGGTGGCGGCGACGACCAGGATCGCACCGTCCATCTGGGCCGCACCGGTGATCATGTTCTTGATGTAGTCCGCGTGCCCCGGGCAGTCGACGTGGGCGTAGTGCCGGGCCTCGGTCTGGTACTCGACGTGCGCGATCGAGATGGTGATACCGCGCTGGCGCTCTTCCGGCGCCTTGTCGATCTGATCGAACGCCGACGCCTCGTTGAGGTCCGGGTACTTGTCGTGCAGCACCTTGGTGATCGCCGCGGTAAGCGTGGTCTTACCGTGGTCGATGTGACCGATGGTGCCGATGTTGACGTGCGGCTTAGTCCGCTCGAACTTCGCCTTCGCCACTGGGGCCCTCCTAGATAAATGTTGACTACGCCGTACGCCGACGCTCTTGGGGTGTGGTTGGTCAGGAGCGAGAGGTTACTCGCCCCGGGCCTTCTTGATGATCTCTTCCGCCACGTTCTTCGGAACCTCGGCGTAGGAATCGAACTGCATCGAGTACGACGCGCGTCCCTGGGTCTTCGACCGCAGGTCACCGACATACCCGAACATCTCCGACAACGGAACCAGAGCCTTGACGACCCGGCTGCCACCGGGGCCCTCGTCCATCTGCTGGATCTGGCCACGGCGGGAGTTGAGGTCGCCGATCACGTCGCCCATGTAGTCCTCGGGCGTCGTCACCTCGACGGCGAACATCGGCTCCAGGATGACCGGACCGGCCCGGCGCGCGGCCTCCTTGAAGGCCATCGAACCGGCGATCTTGAAGGCGAGCTCCGAGGAGTCGACGTCGTGGTAGGCGCCGTCCTGCAGCGTCACCTTCACGTCCACCATCGGGTAGCCGGCCAGTACGCCGAACTCCATCGCCTCCTGGCAGCCCTCGTCCACCGACGGGATGTACTCCCGCGGGATCCGGCCACCGGTGACGGCGTTGACGAACTCGTAGCCGCCCTCGCCGCCGGCCTCGACCGACGTGGGCTCGATGTCGATGATCACGCGACCGAACTGACCCGAACCACCGGTCTGCTTCTTGTGCGTGTAGTCGACCTTCTCGACCTTCTTGGTGATGGTCTCGCGGTAGGCGACCTGCGGCTTGCCGACGTTCGCCTCGACCCGGAACTCACGCTTCATCCGGTCGACCAGCACCTCGAGGTGCAGTTCGCCCATGCCGGCGATGATGGTCTGGCCGGTGTCCTCGTCGGTCCGGACCTGGAAGGTCGGGTCCTCCTCGGCGAGCCGCTGGATCGCGACGCCCAGCTTCTCCTGGTCGCCCTTCGACTTCGGCTCGATGGCGACCGAGATCACCGGGGCCGGGAACTGCATCGACTCGAGCACGACCGGGTTCGCCGGGTCGGCCAGCGTCTCACCGGTGGTGGTGTCCTTCAGGCCCATCACGGCGACGATGTGGCCGGCGCCGATCGACGCGATCTCCTCACGCTTGTTCGCGTGCATCCGGTAGATCTTGCCGATCCGCTCCTTGCGGCCCTTGGTCGGGTTCAGCACCTGCGAACCCGCCTCGAGCTTGCCGGAATACACCCGGATGAAGGTCAGCTTGCCCAGGTGTGGGTCGGCCGCGATCTTGAACGCCAGCGCCGAGAACGGCTCGCTGTCGTCCGGCTTGCGGAGCACGACCTGCTCGGCGTCCTTGACGTCGTGGCCCTCGATGGCCGGGACGTCGATCGGGCTCGGCAGGTAGTCGTTGACCGCGTCGAGCAGCGGCTGGACGCCCTTGTTCTTGAAGGCGGTGCCGGTCAGCACCGGGGTCAGCTTGCTGGCCAGGGTCGCGCGGCGGATGCCGGCCTTCAGCTGCTCCTGGGTCGGCTCCTCGCCCTCCAGGTAGAGCTCCATGATCTCGTCGTCGGCCTCGGCGACGGTCTCGATCAGCTTGTCGCGCCACTCGGCCGCCAGCTCCGTGTGGGTGGCCGGGATCTCCTCGACCGTGAAGTCCTCACCGAGCTTGGTCTCGCCGCGCCAGGTCAGCGCGCGCATGCCGACCAGGTCGACAACGCCGATGAAGTCGGACTCGGCCCCGATCGGCAGCTGCATGACCAGCGGCACCGCGCCCAGGCGGTCCTTGATCATGTCGACGCAGCGCATGAACTCGGCGCCGGTGCGGTCGAGCTTGTTGACGAAGCAGATCCGCGGCACGCCGTACCGGTCCGCCTGGCGCCACACGGTCTCGGACTGCGGCTCGACACCGGCGACACCGTCGAACACCGCGACCGCACCGTCGAGCACGCGCAGCGAACGCTCCACCTCGACGGTGAAGTCGACGTGGCCCGGGGTGTCGATGATGTTGATGGTGTGGTCTTTCCAGGTGCAGGTCGTCGCGGCGGACGTGATCGTGATGCCGCGCTCCTGCTCCTGCTCCATCCAGTCCATGGTGGCGGCGCCCTCGTGGACCTCACCGATCTTGTAGGTGATGCCGGTGTAGAAGAGGATCCGCTCGGTCGTCGTCGTCTTGCCGGCGTCGATGTGAGCCATGATCCCGATGTTGCGGACCTTGGCCAGGTCGGTGGTGATTTGTACGGCCACCTCGGTGGTCTACCTCTCAGATTCTGTACTGCGTCAGGGGGTGAGCGCTGGGGTCCGGATCGGACCCCGGATCACCAGCGGTAGTGGGCGAAAGCCTTGTTGGCTTCGGCCATCTTGTGCGTGTCCTCGCGGCGCTTCACCGACGCGCCGAGACCGTTGGAGGCGTCCAGGATCTCGTTCATCAGTCGCTCGGACATGGTCTTCTCGCGACGAGCCCGCGAGTACATCGTCAGCCAGCGCAGCGCCAGCGTCGTCGACCGGCCCGGCTTGACCTCGATCGGCACCTGGTAGGTGGCGCCACCGACGCGGCGGCTCTTCACCTCGATGCTCGGCTTGACGTTGTCCAGCGCACGCTTGAGCGTGATCACCGGGTCGGTACCGGTCTTCGCCCGGGTGCCCTCGAGCGCGTCGTACACGATCCGCTGGGCGATCTGCTTCTTGCCGTCGACCAGGATCTTGGAGATCAACTGGGTGACGAGCGGCGAACCGTAGACCGGGTCGATGATGACCGGGCGCTTCGGGGCCGGGCCCTTGCGCGGCATTAGCTCTTCTCCTTCTTCGCGCCGTAGAGGCTGCGAGCCTGCTTCCGGTTCTTCACACCCTGGGTGTCGAGCGAACCGCGGATGATCTTGTACCGGACACCGGGGAGGTCCTTCACACGACCGCCACGGACGAGCACGATCGAGTGCTCCTGCAGGTTGTGGCCGACGCCGGGAATGTAGGCGGTGACCTCGATGCCGCTGGTCAGGCGGACACGCGCAACCTTGCGAAGCGCCGAGTTCGGCTTCTTCGGCGTGGTCGTGTAGACGCGCGTGCACACACCACGACGCTGAGGTGAACCCTTCAGGGCCGGCGTCTTGTTCTTGGACACCTTGTCCTGGCGGCCCTTGCGGACCAGCTGCTGAATGGTGGGCACCGCGTAGGTCTCTTTCTGTCGTCCGGCTGGTTTTGTCGCTTTACCTGACCCCCGCGGTCGGGTGTGTCGCGTGCGCACGAGAAGACCGACGCCGTAATCTTCCAGATTGTCGGCAGGAGTCCCGTACCACGCGGCCCGACCCGTTGAACGAGGGGCACGCATGACGGCCCAGGAGGACCCGGGCACGATCGTTAAGACTAGCGGGTGGCTTTGGCACGGTCAAAATGAGTAATCAACCGTGATGGAGAGCCTTCCGCCTGACCAGTGTACAGGGCCTACGGAATGCCTTGACCAGCTGGGAAATCGCTGCCCACCAGCAGGGCTCGAGGGACCCTTGGAACGGTCCACGGCAAGCGCTTCCAGAGCCGTTGGCCGCACCCTCGAAACGCCCACTGTCCGGCTCTGTCGACGCGGCGAATTCCCTTGTGCCACAGGCTTCAGCGCCCCTTCGTCGCCGTTGCCGGTGGCCCGTACGCCGACCTGCCGGCGAGACCACCCGCAGCGACGCGTGGCCCGCACAACGCTCGATCACGCAGCCCCTGGGAGAACGGCAATTCCACCGCAATCGCGGCGGAATTGCCCTGCCGTGCCGATCGGCCAGTGAAGGGTCCGGCCGGGTCGGGTCCACCCAGTGGATGACCGTCTCATCCCTGGGTAGACCGAAGGGGCGGCCACCGGCTCGGTGGCCGCCCCTTCGGACGGTGAGTCAGGCGCGGAACTCGACGTCGGTGATCAGCCCGTCGACGACCCGGTACAGCGCCAGCTGCGGGGTCGTGCCGCCGTCGTCGTAGGTGACGACGTGCTCCACCACCCACTCCCCCAGCATCAGCCGCTGCAGGACATCAGTCTTGCAACTGCCGGCTTCGAAGCGTGCCCGGTAGTACTCGCGGAGGAACCGGCGGCCCTTCAGTTCGGCGCCGTCCGCGTGCAGGATCCGGGCGGTCGGTGAATACATGGCGAGAAACGCCTCGAGATCGTGGGCGTCGTACGCCGCGTGCTCGCGCTGGACGACCCGCGCAGCCGGGGTGTCCGCGGTGACCGCGGCCACTGTCGCTGCGCCGAGCTCGGCCAGCGGCATCGGACCAGCTGCGGCGGCAGATGCCGGCGCGGGCGTGGCAGGTGCGGGTTCCACGGGCTGCGGCTGAGCGGCGGGTTCAGCCGGGGCCGGTGACTCCTGCACCGGGACAGCGCTCTTGGCGGCAGGCCGCTTCGGCGCCGTGGTCTTGGCGGCGGTCTTCGCGGCCGGCGCCGGACGGCGGGTCGAGGTGGTGGTGGTCTTCTTCCTGGCCGGAGGGGGAACGAGGAGCTTGGTGTCGTCGCCGGGTTCCTCGCCCAGATGGGCGATCGCCCAGTCCAGGGCCTTGGTGACCGCGGCGCGTGATTCTTCGGTGTGGTCGAGCATGTCGAACCCGTGATGCCCTTTCGGTACGTCGATGATGTCCAGCGCGGCGCCGCCCGCGGAGACGAACTCCGCTACCGGACCGGCGAGCTCCTCACGCTCGAGTCCAGCTCTGGTCAGCAGCACCGGCAGGTCCTTGTTGTTGCCGATCACGTCGGCGGCGGATACCAGGTCGTCGACACCGGGCGGGGTGGCGAGCAGGGGGTAGGACAAGGCCACGAAGCGCAGCCAGTCGGGGCGGCTGTCCAGCCACTCCCCGGCCAGCAGGCCGGCGCCGGAGAAGAACCACAAGCCGACCCGATCGGGGTCGACCCGTGGATCCGTGCGCAGTACGCCGACCGCGGCCTCCACCTCGTCCGCGGCCTCGACCAGGCGGTCCAGACCGTGGATCAGGCTGTGGTCGACGACCGCGGCCACCAGACCTCGTCTGGCGGCAGCCGTCGCGTAGCCCTTGTAGACCGGCCAGTCCCGAGGCATCACCTCGAGGCCGGCCGGTCCGGGTCCCCCGTGCACAAAGAGAATCGCGCCGCCTCGGGCGGTACCGGGCGGGCGGTACAGGTCGATCTCCCCCACGCGATCGACACGTACGTCAGAACCTTCCAGAACCCCCAAGACGAAAGGCCGCAGGTAGGCCGGCAGATCCGTCATGGACCAATCTTGGCGTATCCCGCGCACACTTTCAGCCGCCACCCCGAGTGTCTTTTCCAGACCTCCCGCCAAGGTCGTCGGAGAACCGCGAATTCCCTCGCCCCGATGTCGCCTGCACCTGCGGCGGACACCCGACTCGTGTGCCCGATGGGTGGTGGCCAGGCGTCCTGCGGCGGCGCCCACCGGCAACTGTTCGGCTGTGAGCTGTCCAGGTGCCCGAGCTGTCCAGGTGCCCAAGCCGATCAGGTATCCGAGCTGTCCAGGTGCCCAAGCCGATCAGGTATCCGAGCTCTCCAGGTGCCTGAGCTGTCCAGGTGCCCAAGCCGATCAGGTATCCGAGCTCTCCAGGAACACAAGCCGATCAGGTATCTGAGCTCCAGGAGCAGCGACCGGCGGGCACGACACCGCGGGTTCGGCTGTGTGACTCCCGCGCGGGGGATCTCTCTTGTGACCGATCCGATCCGTGGGTGGTTCCGGGTGACCAGGCCGACGCCCGCGCTGGACGCCGCGCGCGTCCCCGCACGATGGGTTCACCCACCGTGTTGTGGGTTCCTGACCCGTGTGAAGGGTGCGGAACCCACAACGACGGGGGTGACCCCCCCGTTGGGGGGTCAACCACC
>NZ_JBEZFT010000135.1:0-10413 GCF_040649595.1 Kribbella sp. NPDC048915
AGCTGAGCGTGAACCAGGCGCCGAACACACCCGCCCCGCACCACACTAACTGTCGAGCGTGCACACCTTCGGGCCGCGCATCAATCATCTAGGAGCGATTTCCGCACGACAGTGGAGGATTATGCCCCTCATATGGCGAAAACCCTCCTAAGTTCCACGGCTACAACAACCCCACGCCTCACCATCCCCACCACCTCATCACCCCGCCCCTCATCACCCCGCCCCTCATCACCCCGCGAGCGTGCCGCAGCCCGGCAGGCCACCCTCCTCCGGCGGCGCCCGACCCATACGTCAGTCAGAAGATCCGATTACTGGCTGCAGGCGATGATTTACGGCCAGTTGGTGACACACGACACCGGTTCCCCTCGCCGTGGCGCGGCCGGGCTGCTTGAATCGACGGGTGAGAGATCGTGAGGAACTCGTCCGCCGTTGGCAGGCCGGGTGGTCCGTCTCGCGGGGCTGGACCAGGGTCGAGGAGGAAGACGACGGCATTCTGATCGTCCGCGCGGGCGAGGAGAACCGGCCGACCGAGTACGTCGTTCTCGATGCCGACGACAAACCCGAACGCGTGGAACGGGCCGCCCGGCTGGCCCTCGCGGACGGCGGCGGACGCGGCTCGGGCTGGATCACGCTGGCGACCGACGACAAGGAAGCCAGGATCGAGCAGTTGGAAGGTCTCGGGCTGGAGGTCCAGCAGGACCAGGACTGGCTGATGACGATCCAGCTGTCCGAGCAACCGGCGATGAAGCTGCAGGACCGCTACACGCTGCACACCGAACTCGAGGACGACCTGATCATCTGCCGGGCCACGATCCACGGCGGCGTGGTGTCCAGCGGCCGGATGGCGGTTGTCGGTGAGGACGCGGTCGCGGACCGGATCGAGACCGAACCGGCGCACCGTCGGCGCGGGCTCGGCAGCGCGGTGATGGCCTCGCTGGTCGAGGCGGCCGCGGCGAAGGGCGCCAAGCGCGGCATCTTGATCGCGTCGATCGACGGCCTGCGGCTGTACCGGAGTCTCGGCTGGAAGGTGATCTCCGACATCGTCATCGCCCGCTGTCGCTGACTCACCCACTGTCGTGAATCGAACGATTGGGATAGTCAAACCGTTGTAAAACGCGGCCGCCGCGCGCATGGGTAAGCGCTGCCCCGGGCAAGGCTGGCGGACATGACGAACCACAGAAGACCGGCCCGCCACGGCGTCGTCGGCCCGCTGCTCGCGTCCCTGTCCGCACTCGTGCTGATCGCCGGAGTCGGCTGGTTCGTCATGCGTGAGCCCGTCGACGGCCGGATCACCGGCCAGGACGAACCGGTCGCGCCCGCCACCACCCCGGCCGACAGCGGGTCCGCCGGGTCACCGGCGCGCGCGACGAGTCCGACGTACAGCCCGACCCGTACGCCGACGCGCACACCGTCGGCCACACCGTCAAGGACACCGACGCGGACGGCCACGAAGAGCCCGCGGCCGACGCGATCGACGACGGCGCCGAGCCGCGGCGCGACGCGGACGCCCAAGCCGAGCAGGACGACCACGACGACCCGGTCCGCCACGCCGTCGCCGACCAAGACCACCAAGACGTCGAAACCCGTCGGCGGATCCGGTCCGGCGGAATCGCAGGTACTCGCCCTGACCAACCAGGAGCGGGCGAAGGCCGGCTGCGGGCCACTGCGCACCAACAAGGCCCTGACGCAGGCCGCCGAGGCGCATGCCGCCGACATGGTCGACCGGCACTACTTCGCGCACGACAGCTTGGACGGCCGCAGTCCCTTCGACCGGATGAAGGCGGCCGGGTTCAGCGGCGGCGCGATGGCCGAGAACATCGCCGTCGGGTACTCGAGTCCGGCCAAGGTCGTCGAAGGCTGGATGAACAGCGCGGGTCATCGCGCGAACATCCTGAACTGCTCGTACACGATGATCGGCATCGGCTACGACAGCGGTCAGGTGAAGCCCGAATGGGGCGGTGGCAGCTGGGTGCAGGATTTCGGCGGCTGACGCGCGAGTTCAGTCAATCGTTTTCTTCAGGATTCGTTAAGAGGGCGGAGAGCTCTGTAACGGTGACCTCGCGTGTCGGTTAAGGTCGCTGTTCGGTGAACCAGGGGGGGACCTGGCTGGACCACGGGGAACGACGCGCAACTCGGTACGAAAACGAAGAGGATTCGCCCATCCATGACGGATTCGCCTACCCCCCGGCGGCACCGCGGCAGTCGACGAGCTCCTCGGCGGAGCCGTGGCCTGGTCGGCCCGATCGTCAGCGCCCTGTCGGTGCTGGTCGCGATCGGCCCGGTCGTCTGGCTGATGTCGCGGGACACCACTCGGGTCGACGACACCGCCAAGGTGCTGAACGTCGCCGAGGACACCCGCGTCGACGGCGGATCGACCGTCGATGCGACCACTGCCGGGATTCCGCTGATCACCGTCACCAAGACGTTGGCCGACGGCCGGACGACCACGGCCGTCATCGGTACACCGGCGCAGGGTGCCGCGGTGTCGACGTCGTCCAGTACGCCGACCGCGTCCGAGACTCCGAGCGATACGCCGAGCACCACGTCCACGACGGCCACCACATCCACGACGCCGACTGTCGCGGTCACCACCGTGACGGTGCGGCCGACGGCGCCACGCAGTACCGACGGCGAGGTTGATCGGCCGCAGCCGACCAAGACCACGACGAGGCCGACAAGGCCGCCGACCACGACGCGGAGCACCAGCCCGACCCCGAGCGACTCCCCGGAGCAGCCGGTGGGCGGCGGTGGAACGAACACGCAGGAACGGCAGGTCCTCGAGTACACGAACCAGATCCGTGAGCAGCAGGGCTGCCGCCCGCTGCGGCTGGACAGCGCGCTCGTCGAGGCAGCCGGCCGGCACGCGTCGGACATGGTCCGGCGGCACTACATGGATCACACGAACCCGGAGGGACAGGGCCCAGGCGACCGGATGGCGGCCGCCGGGTACCGCGGGTCGAGCTGGGGCGAGAACATCGCGGCCGGCTACGACAGCGCCCAGAAGGTCGTCGCCGCGTGGATGCGCAGCGACGGCCACCGCAAGAACATCTTGAACTGCCGGTTCACCACGATCGGTATCGGGTACGACCCCGGCCAGGTGCGGCCGGACTGGGGACCCGGCAGTTGGGTCCAGGACTTCGGCCGGAGCTGAGGACCTGGTGGCGATGCCAATCCACACGCTGTTCAGCACCAAGTTGAGCACTGGGCTGAGCACTGGGCTGAGCACTGAGTTGAGCACTGAGTTGGTCAGTGCGGTTGTCACTGTGCCTGGAGCACCGAGTGTGGCCGGAACGTTGTCTCACGGTCACAATGTCCGGCCGATTCACGGCCGGTCGCGGCGGGTAGATCCTGGGGGCGCGACTTCGAAGGGAACAACGACCTGATGTCCGAGTCCGGCAACGGCCGGTCCAAAGCACGTCGGAAGGCGACTCGAGCGACGTCCCGCTCGTCGCGATCCGGCAGCCGGCCCACCCCGCCCGCGGAAAGCACCCCGACCACACCGACCACACCGCCCGAGCCGCCGCGCTATGCGCCGCGGAGCAGCGACGAGTCCCCGTTCTGGGCAAGTGCGCCCAAGGGCGGCACGTCCAGCGAGTCCCCGTTCTGGGCCGGCAGCGGGCAGTCCCGCCCGGCCACCCCGCAGTACGCCCCCCGCGGCGCCCTGCCCAGCTACACCGCCCCGGACACCACGTCTGGCCTCCCCACCCGTGCGGACAAGCCCGCCGGCAGCCCAAGTTGGGTGGACCAACCCCTCACCGGTGCGGACGCGGAGCCGAGTCGCGGGCGTCGCGCGGCCGAGCGTTCCGAGGCGCCGCTGGGCGAAACCGCCGGCACCTGGTCCTCCCGCCGGGCTGCGGACGACTGGGCCTCCCTGGCCGGCAGCCCCACCGACCCCAAGCCCACCCGCGGTACCAGCACCGGGAACGCCGCGGCCAACTCGGCCGCCAACGACTTGGCCGCCACCGCCGACCGCCGCCGCTCCGCCGCCGCCGCCGCGGCGGCCGCCGACCTGGGCACCACCGGCCTCGGTGCATCCGGCGCATCCGGCGCATCCGGCGCATCCGGCGCATCCGGCGCATCCGGCGCATCCGGCGCAGGGTCCTCCGCCGTTGACACCTCGGGCGCGGCTGCTGACGGCTTCGGTGCCTCGGGCACGGACTCCTCCGGGCTCGGCTCCTCCGGGCTCGGCTCCTCCGGGCTTGGCTCCTCCGGGCTTGGCTCCTCCGGGCTCGGCTCCTCCGGGCTCGGCTCCTCCGGGCTTGGCTCCTCCGGTTCCGGGGCTTCGGCGTTCGGTTCGGGTGTCGAGGTTACAGACGTGCACGCCGAGGTGTCCGGTGCCGGGCTTGGTGCGGAGCATGTGGCGAGCGGGTCCGGTGCCGGCCGGGCCGGTGGGTCCGGCGGTAATGGACCTGGCGGTAATGGACCTGGTGGCAGTGGACCTGGTGGCAGTGGATCTGGAAGTCGTGGGCCCGGGCGGCGTACGGCGGCGCGCGCGGCCGCGGGTGAGCGGGCCTCGCGCGGTCGGCGGACCGTGATCGCGCTCGCGTCGGTGATCCTGGTGATCACGCCGATCTCGTGGATCCTGCTCCACCAGCCGCAGAACGACGAGGCCGACGCATCGGTCCCGATCGTCACGCGTACCGACGACACGTACATCACCCCGACGACCAAACCGGCCGTCTCGACCCCGTCCGCGAAGGTGACCGTCCCGCCGACTGCGACCCCGACGACCACCCCGAGCGCCACGCCGTCGAGCACACCCTCGGAGACCCCGACCAACAGCCCGACGACGACGCCGACGGACACGCCGACCTCCAAGCCGACCCGCACCCCCACGGTCGCCCCGAGCTCGACGGCGCCCACGCCCAGCAACACCCCGACCACGCCGGGCACCACGGTCGCTCCTCCGAAGCCGTCCCAGACCACCACCAGCACGCCGCCCCCGCCGCCACCCCCGGTCGACGGTGGAATGAACTCGAACGAGCAGCAGCTGTTCGACATGATCGACAGCGCTCGCCAGGACAACGGTTGTGCTCCGCTGAAGGAAGACCCCGGCCTCACCAACAGCGCCAGGGGGACGGCCGGCAGCCGGGCCAAGACCGGCAGCGGGATGGATGACTCGTCCGGTTCGCAGGTCGGTGCCGGCGGAGACAAGATGAACGCGCAGAAGGCGTACGACCGCCTGATGCAGACGTCACGCAGCACTGTGCTGAACTGCAACCTGACCACGCTCGGTGTCGGCTTCGGCAACGACAAACCGTGCACGGTGTTCCTCATCACCTGCCTTGTACGCGGCAACCGCGACGTCTGGGTAGCCAACTTCTCCTGAGATTGGCGGGCTGATCCTGCGGGTTGGTGGGACCATGGTGATGCGACCTGGTCCACCAACCCGGGGGAGGCTGGATGTTTTCCGAGCGTGATGACGTGGATCGGGTCCAGCCGGCGCATTTCGGGATTCATCCGGACGCGCTCGCGGCCGAGCGACCGGACCCGCGCCCCGAGGAAGCCAAGCGGATGGGGCTCAGCCGGCACACCGAGGAAGGCGCCGTGCTGTACTTCGCGTCCGCGCTCGACCGTGGCAAACCCGCGCATCGGATGATGGCGTGGATCCTGCTCGTGACGTTCGCGGCGCCGGTGATCTACGTCCTGCTCGTGCTGCTGTAGAACTCCTGCCGATGCCGCTGCGGCGTCGTCCCCAGCACACTGTGGAAGTGGTGCCGCAACGCGTCGCTGCTCCCGAACCCGCTCTCCGCGGCGACCCGCTCGATCGGCAGATCCGTTGTCTCCAGCAACAATCGCGCCCGGTCCAGCCGCTGCCGCAGCAACCACGCCTGCCCCGAACTCCCGGTCCGCGCCCGGAACTGCCGGGTGAACGTGCGACGCGACAGCGCCACCGCGGCCGCCCACTCGTCGAGTGACACCGGCTGGTCGAGCCGCTCCCGCGCCCACACCATCGCTTTTTCGATCACGTCGTCGGCCGGATCCGGTGGCACCGGCACCGGGATGTACTGCGCCTGCGATCCGCTGCGATGCGGCGCGACGACGATGTCGCGGGCAACCTGTTGCGCGAACTCGACGCCGTGATGGGTCCGTACCAGGTGCAGGCAGCAGTCCAGCGAGGCCGCCGTACCCGCCGATGTGATCAGGTCGCCTTGATCGGACCACAGCACGTCGGCGCGCACGGTCAATTCCGGATGCCGCGCCCGCAGGTGGTCGGCGTACCGCCAGTGCGTCACAACCTCGCGCCCGTCGGCGATCCCGCTGTCCGCGACCAGGAACGCGCCGAGGCACAGCCCGACCACGGTCGCCCCGCGTGCATGGGCGCTGCGGATCGACGTCAGCAGTACGTCGGAGGCATCGCGGCCGGGATGCCAACTCGGCAGCACCACCACGTCGGCCCGGTCCATCGCCTCGAGCCCGTGCTGCACGCTGATCCCGAACCCGGCGTTGGTCCGCAACGAGCCCGGTTCCTCGGCGCACACCTGGACGTCGTACCGCGGCGGCGCGCCACGACGTTCGCCGAGCACCAGGCACGGGACGGACAGGTGGAACGGGCTCATCCCGTCGTACGCGACCACGGCGACGGTCCGCGGTGATTCGGTCATCCACCTAGTATGGCCCGATCTTCGGGAACTGTGGCTCCCGGGCCAATGGTGAACCCGTGTCCCACGCCGGAAGATCGTGGCCATGGAGATCACGCACATCGGCGGCCCGACCGTCGTCCTGAACCTCGGCGGCCTCGCCTTCCTGACCGACCCGGCCTTCGACGAGCCGCGGGAGTACCACCTTCCGGGCGGCCGGGTGATGACCAAGCTGACCGGCCCGGCAGTCCCGGCCGCGGACCTCGGCCCGATCGACGTCGTCCTGCTGTCGCACGACCAGCACAAGGACAACCTGGACGACGCAGGACGCGAACTGTTGCCGACCATCCCCACCGTGCTCTCGACGCGCGACGCGGCGGAACGCATCCCTGGCGTTCGCGGCCTGCAGTACTGGGAGTCCGTCGAGCTGCCACGCCCGGACGGCGGCGCCATCACCGTGACCGCCGTACCCGCCCTGCACGGACCAGACGGAGCGGAGAAGCTGCTCGGCGCAGTGACCGGTTTCGTCCTCGCGGGCGACGGGTTGCCGACCGTCTACGTCTCCGGTGACAACGCGTCACTCGGCCTGGTGAAGGAGATCGCCGACCGCTTCCCGTCGATCGACATCGCCGTTCTGTTCGCCGGCGCCGCACGCACCGCGCTGCTCGACGGCGCCAACCTCACGCTGACGTCCACGGACGCCGTCGAAGCAACCCGCCTGCTCGGCGCGAGGACCGTCGTCGGCGTCCACACCGAAGGCTGGTCCCACTTCACCGAAGGTCCCGACCGCTTCGCCGCCGCCTTCCAAGACGCCGGCCTGTCCGGCGGCCTGACGACTCTGCAACACGGCGTCACCGCCAACCTTGATTGAGCACTTGACGAGCACGGAGCGTGACCGATAGCGTGCCTCCGCCGGTGCGACCGGCATCTGCATTCATTCGGGCCGGGGGGAACTGGCCCATCGCCAAGGGGGCAAATACCTGTGTTCGTACGACGCTTTCGCGCGCTCTTTTCCGCTGCCACGGCGGCCGTGGTGCTGGCCGGTACGGCGGCGCTCGCACCACTCCCGGCCGAGGCCGCGATCACCGTGGTGCTGAGCGGGATCCAGTACGACCCGCCGGGGCCCGACGTCCGCACCAATGCCCAACTGAACAACGAGTTCTTCACCGTGCGGAACATCAGCACGCGGCCGATCAACCTGTCCGGCTTCCGCGTGCTGGACGCCGCCAACCACGTGTTCGTGTTCCCGCGCGGCTACGTCCTGCCGGGCCGGTCGACCGTGATCGTCCGCACCGGCAAGAACCGCAACCGCGCCCTGACGCTGTACTGGAACCAGGGCAACTACATCTGGAACAACACCGGAGACACCGCCCGCTTCCAGACCCCGGCCGGCAAGATGTTCGACACCTGCACCTACAAGGCGGTCACCGGCCGCTACCGCGTCGGCTGCTGAAGCCTGCCGAAGGCTGTTGAAGGCTGCTAAGCGCGAGTCGCCGGCGCCGGGTCGGTGCCGTCGGGAATCCACTCCTGGACGACGACCTCGTCACCGACCCGGATGGTGCCCGGGGCAAGCACCGCGGCCTTGACGCCGAAGCTCACCCCGCCGCCGTAGGCGGGCTCGCGCCGGTAGGTCGCCAGCGTCCGGGTCGGTTCCGGCCCGGACTTGGCGCCGGTCGCCTGGTCCACGGTCGGTACGGCGCACCGGATGCCGCGCGCGGAGTACCCGATCTCGACGGCGCCGGCACGCATCCGCAGGACCCGGTCCTCGGTGTGCGGTTCGTCCCAGCCGGCGACGACGAGGTTCGGCCGGAAGCGGTTCATCGGGATCGCGGCGCCGCCGCGCTCCAGGATGCGCGCGTTCAACCCGTCGAGGGACGCCTGCGACGTGATCATCAGCGCGTGGGCGTCACCGAACCCGGTCTGCCCGCGATTCACGCCCCACCCGGGTCGCTCGTGCTCGGGTGTCACCCGGACCAGCGCCACCGGCGTCCCGAGCCGTTCGGTGAACCACGCGTCGGCGGCTGGATCCTGCACGACACCGAGCCCGAACCACTTCTCGAACAGGCTGACATCCCGGCGCTTCCCGTCGTACACGATCTCGACCTCGAGGTCCGGCGCACCGGACGCCGACAGCCGCAGCGCGTCACCCACGACCTCGGCGCGCAACGTCGCCATGGCCGGCAGTTTGCGCTGGCTGAGGAACGACCCACCTGGCTCGACCAGCATGAACAACCGGTCGTTCACCAGCCCCATGGGCCCCACTTCGGCAGTCTCGACGGAGATCCCGGCCAGGCCCTTCACCGGGTAGTAACTCAGAGCGGCAACCTTCGCGACAGACACGAACGACAGCCTAACCGGAAGAGCTTGTCCTGTTGAATCATGTTGAGTTATGTTTGATCACGTGCAGCAGGTCGAGAAGTTCGCCGCAGCCCTTCAGCGGGTCCGCCGGCACGCCGGGCTGAGCTACCGGCAACTGGCGGATCGCGCGCACTACTCGCATCCTCACCTGGTCCGGGCGACCAACGGCAAGCAGCTGCCCACGTGGGAGGTGACGGCCGCGTATCTCCACGGCTGTGGCGTCCCGGCCGACCTGATGCCGGTGTGGCTCCGGCGGTGGGAGGAGGCGAGCCGCGACCCGCGCGACCTCGTCAACCTGCTGGAGAACGCGGACAGCCTCGAAGACCTGGGTGCTGCGCTGGCGGCCCTGGCGCGGCCGCGATCGCTCCGGGTGCTCGAGCAGCAGACCGGGATTCCGCGGGCGACGATCCAGGCCTGGTTCCACGGCAGCCGACTGCCCGGCCGCGACCGGCTCGATCACCTCGTCCGGTCGGTCGGCGCTACCGCGGACGAGCGCGCCGCGGTGACGCGCGCGGTGGAGCGGGTCAGCTCCGGAAGACCGCGGCCGGCGCGCGCGGCGTGACGAAACCTTCCGCATCGGTCAGCGGCTGAGCCTTCCCCGCCAGCTCCGCCAGCGGCATCACGTCGTACGGCGGCTGGGCTCGTCGGCCCGCCGCCGTCAGGTCCGGGACGGGCTGCCGCGACGCGACCACGATGACGTTGCCGAATCCCTTGCCCCGCAGGATCTTCCGCTCCGCGAGCAGCACGCCACCGCCGAGCGCCTGCTGCACGGTCGCCGCGGTACGGCGGATGAACGGCAGACCGGCCGTGCCGTCGATGAGGTTCGCGACCAGTACGCCGGTCGGCCGCAGCACCCGCGCGCATTCGGCGAAGAACTCGGCAGTCACCAGGTTCGCCGGGACGGCCTCGTGCTCGAACGCGTCCAGGATCACCAGGTCGACGGAGTCGTCGTACACCGCGCCGATCCCGGCTCGCCCGCTGACCGGCCGCACCTTGATCCCGGAGCGTTTCGGCAACGGCAGCGCCTCGCGGACGAACTCGGTGAGGTCCTCGTCGGGTTCCAGCACGATCTGCCGCGACCGCGGCCGGGTGACCGCGACGTACCGCGGCAGACTCAACGCGGCACCGCCGACGTGCAGTACGGCGACCGGCTGCCGGCGCGGCGCGACGGCGTCCACGACGTCGCCGATGCGGCGCATGTACTCGAAGGGCAGGTTCTCCGGGGCGGCCAGATCCACCTGTGACTGCGGCGATCCGTCGACGCGCAGCACGAACGTCCCGTCGTGCTGTACCTCCACACTGGCCAGCCCGGACCCGACCCGACGTTCCACTCGGACATCATCGCAGCCGGCTCCGCGCAGACCCGCGGCGGTGTGAGCAACTAGAGCATGTCTGACAAATGTCGGGTCCAGGCGATGACTGCGTTGAGGACGGCGGCGGCGCGGTAGACGACGGCGAGTTTGTCGTAGCGGGT
>NZ_JBEZFT010000136.1:0-10183 GCF_040649595.1 Kribbella sp. NPDC048915
CACAATCACCAGGCGTACACCCACCCACGCCCGACGCCACGACCCAGCCGCCCGGCGCCACACCCGGCACGCCCAACGCCGCACCCGGCACGCCCAACGCCGCACCCGGCACGCCCAACGGCGCGCCTGGCATGCCCGGCGGCGTACCGGGCATGCTCGAGGACGCCGCGGGTACGTGTCATGGGGCCGTGGACTGCGACATCGACGTACCGTGGCACGACGACGCACTCCGAACGCACGACGGTGCACCTGGTACGTCCGACGGTGATGGCGGTGCAGGCGGCGCAGGCGGCGCAGGCGGTGCAGCCGGTGCGCCGGGGGTGGCAGGCCAGGCCGACGCTGCCGAGCCAGCCGTGAGTGTCGGCACCCATCCGTGGTGGAGATCCGACAAAGCAACTCTGCGAGCCGCCGACGCCTTCGCCGCAGCCGACTGACCGCGTCGGAATCGTCGCCTCTGCGTTGCGTGCTCACGCAGTTCCGCCCGTGCGACGTCGCTATCGGACTCCACAGCGCTGCAAGCGCAACGCCCGGTGTCGCAGCACGCGAACCTGACGACTGTTCAAGCATGCCCGCCGAGCCGTTGACGAGGGAAAGCGCGCCGTCGGGGCCCTGACACCGGCCACGGCGTCTCCGGTGACAACGCGTCGCTCGGCTTGGTGCGTGTCGTGCGGCTGCTCCGAGTGCCACCAGCCCGGGTTGCGCCCGGCAACTATTCGGTGCACCGCACTCCGCGCTGCTGCATCGTCACGCCCGGACAACCGGCTCACAGCTGTACTCCGCTCGTGTCGCTATCCGGCGCCGTGGACTCGGTGTACCAGCTTGGCTCGGCGTCCTCCGCGTGCCCGGTGTATTACGCGTACGGGGCCTGGCCTACTTCGCGCACGGGACGTGGCTGGCGTGTGCTGCCTTCACAGCTTCGTACGTGCAGGGCTCCAAGCTCGGCGTACCCCGATCTGCCCTGCCGCCTGTTGCTGAAGGGCGGATGCTGCGCAACGTCGACGGTGTGACGGTGGGTACTGGGTCGGTATGAGTGAAGCGACTCTTGACCGGGGGAAGCCAGGCGGCGGGCTGTTGGGCCTGCTGGTGTTCGGGGTGTTGACGGCGGCGGCCAGTGTGGTCGGGGCGCTCAGTGCGAGTGGCACGTCGTCGGAGTACCGCTCGCTCGATCGTCCGGCGTGGGCTCCGCCGAGCTGGCTGTTCGGGCCAGTCTGGACAGTGCTTTACATCGCGATCGCAGTGGCCGGCTGGCTGGTTTGGCGTCGGTACGGCGTGACAGCCGCCCTCGTCCCGTGGGTCGTCCAACTTGCGCTGAACGTCGCCTGGACGCCGATCTTCTTCGGTGCCGGCGAGTACGGCTGGGCTGCGGTGGATATCGTCGCCCTGTGGTTCGCCGTCGGCGCCACCGTCGTCGTCTTCCTCCGCGCGCACCGCCTCGCCGGCCTGCTGTTGATCCCATACTGGCTGTGGGTCGCCTACGCCTCGGCCCTCAACCTCTCGATCTGGTGGAACAACCGCTAACGCCTCAGCGCCAAGGCAACGGTGCCACGCGGAGGGATGGCGATGGTGGCTGAGCGGTCCGGTCCGGACGGCAACTGCTCCAGGAGTTCGCCCAAGCAGGTTGCCGAGAACGCACTGGCCCACTCGAAGGACGACCGGATCGTGCAGTTGACCGGATCGTCGGCGAACGACTGGAGCCGAACCCGAACGGTTCGATCGTCCGGAGACGTCAGTCCGACCACGCGCACCCGGGGTTGTCGAGCGCCACCAGCGGGTACGTCGCGCCCGCGGTCGCAGCCCCCGTGCACCGCACCGCGCGCAGTGGACGGCTGCCGGTGGCGGCGAGTCGCATGGCGTGCGTCGACGGTTCGTTGCCGGATCCGGCCGGGGCGAACGCGATGCTGTACCGGAACTCCTGGTCGAACGCCTGCTCACTCGGGAAGTTGGTGTCCCAGATGTTGTTGTGCACCCAGGAGTAGACCGTCCCGGGCTCATCGGTCGTCATCGAGGACGATTACGGAAATAGGGGATGCTGATGCGCTGGAGGAGCCAGGCGACGACGCCGACGGCGAGGCCGACGAGCGTGCCGGTGACCAGACTGGCGGCGACCGCGAAGGCGCGGAAGATCACCTCTTGGGCGGCTTCGGGGACGTCCGCGAGGTTGCCGCCAAGGCGTGGCTCCTCGTTGATCGCCCAGGTCCAGAGAACCTGGTGGCCGATGGCAAGGAAGACGCCGTAGACGAACCCGATGACCGTCAGGGTGACCAACGGGTTCGACGCCCGCTTGGCGAGGACGACGACCAGCCAGCTCACCAGCGGCGCGAAGACAAGGACGGCGTTGACGCCCGGGCCGACCAGGTCGAGGTCATGGGCGACAACACGCGGAACAGCGAGGAGGGCCAGCAGGACGATGCCAGACATCGGCAGCCCGAACCGATACTTACTCATGTAGGTCTACATGTAGTGGGCTAACTCAAGTCACGATGGGATCGCAAGCGCGTGTTGACGGTATGACAACCCAGGCGGGTGACCGTAAGCGTCAGTTGGCTTCGTCACCGGGCCACTGGACCCGGGTAGATCACTGATTGTCCGGTGACCGAATCGTTCCGCTGGCTGACCGTAGCTGCTCTCGTGCTGCCGTACTGTACGGCTCTATCGTCGTTGCCATGAACAAAGAATTGGCGGATCAGCCGCAGGTGACGGAGCCCGAGGCGGTCCTCGTCGAAGCCGTCGAAACCAGCGAAGTCTCGCCCGGTATCGTCCGCCGCCGGCTCCCGAGCAGTGGGCAGGTTGTCGCCAGGGTGTTCGACATGGAGGCCGGCGTGACCTGGCCGGAGGTCGACGTCCACGACCGCGACGAGCTGATCTACATCATCGCCGGCGAACTCCTCGACCACGGCCGGACCTACCCGGCAGGCTCGTACCTCTACTACCAGGCCGGCAGCAAGCACCAGCCCCGCACCGAGAACGGCGTACGCATCCTCGTCTTCGGGCCTGGCCAGCCCTGACCCGCAGGTGCCCGCGTCCTTCGATCGGGGGCGTGCATCGGCGCGGGCGCACTGGCTGCGGCGGCCGGTTCGCCATCGACCTCACGGGAGGAGGATGACCTTGCCATGCGATCGTCGCTCTTCCATTGTGCGGTGCGCCTCCCGGGCCTGGGTCAACGAGAATCGGTGCCCGATCACTGGCACGAGCGAGCGATCTTCGAGAGCTCGAAGCGACTTCTCCTCCAAGTCCCGAAGCCCACCGGGGCGAGCAAGCAGGCGAGCTCCAACCGCCGCTGAAACAGTGATGCCTGAGGCGAACACTGTGTCCGCGGACAGCGAGATGGGACTACCGGAGGCCGTGCCGAACATCACGAGTCGTCCTCGGACGCCGAGTAGCGACATCGCCTGCGTTCCGAGTTCACCTCCGACGCCGTCCGCGACCACGGTTGCCCCGCCGTCGGGTAGCGCGTCGAGTGCTTGCTGACGCCACGTCGCCGAGTTGCTGTCCAGCGCCGGGGCGCCGAAGCTCGCGGCGATGCGTCGCTTCTCCTCGCCTGACGCCAGCGCTACGACGTTCGCGCCGACAGACCTGGCGGCCTTGAGGAGCATGGTCCCGATACCGCCGCTCGCGCCGGTAACCAGCAAGCTGTCCCGGCGCGTGAGCTGCGCCAGTTCGAGGATTGCCTGAACGGTTCGTCCGGTGCCGAGCGCGGCGACTGCTTCGGCGGGATCCAGGTCGTGCGAAAGGCGATGCAACGCACCCACGTCGGCGAGCGCGAGTTCTGCATATCCGCCACCGGCGATACCGAGGTCTGCGACAACGTACGTGCCCGTCCAGGACTCGTCGACCTCGTTGCCGACGGCATCGATTCGACCGGCGACCTCACGTCCCGGTGTGACCGGCAACGGTGCCCGAGCACGCGCCGGGCCTTGTCCGGATCGCAGCTGGACATCGAGCAGTTGGACCCCCGCGGCCTGCACCCTGATGCGGACTTGTCCCGGACCGGGCACCGGGTTCGGCACCGAATCGAGGATCAGCTTGTCGACGCCGCCGTACTCGAACTGACGAATCGCCTTCACGATGCTTCCTGACCGAGCGTCCTGGAGGTGACCAGACCGTGCCGTTCGAGCCAGCTCGAAATCGCGTCACCGATCGCGTCCGGCTGATCCTCGGGGGCGTGGTGCCCAGCGACTCCGCAGTCGACGACTTCGAGGTTCGTGGCCTGTGATCTCACCCAGTCCTCGACGGCCGGTCCCATCAACCCAGGCCCGTCGCGGAACACCGGCATGAGTTTCGGTACGTCGGCCGAGGCCGCCAGCCAAGCTCCGTAGGCCACGACCCGTTCGACCACGTCGTGAGGCTCCCCATCGATCGGCATCGAGCGTGGCCACTGCAGCAACGGCGCGCGCGACTGTGGGTCGGGGTAAGGCGAGCGGTAGACGTCGTGGTCGTGCGGGCTGAGATTGGCGACTGCCCCAGGTAGCGCTCGCTCGATGAACAGATTCTGCTCGAGAACCGCGGTCTCGCCTTGGCCCGGGGTTCGCAGCATCCGGAAGATCGGTTGAGCAGAATCTGGCAGGTCTTCCCAGGTCATGGGGCGCACGATCGTCTCGAAGAACACCACGCCGCGCACCCGCTCGGGATGCCGCGCGGCCCAGTCCAGCGCAAGCGCACCTCCCCAGTCGTGGCCGACGAAGACGGGGTTGCGCAGGTCGAGTGCGTCGATCCAGGCGTCGAGGTAGCGCGCGTGGTCACTGAAATGGAAGTCGATATCGGGCTTGCCGGACCTGCCCATCCCCACCAGGTCCGGAGCGAGGCTCCAGATTGCGCCGCGCATTCGAGGGATGACATTTCGCCAGAGATGGGACGACGTCGGATTGCCGTGCAGGAAGATCACCGGCTGACCGTCGCCGGTCGACTCGTAGTGCAGATAGGTGTCCAGGACGTCCACTTCGGGCATGGCCGACTCCTCGCTAGAATGACAGGGACCTGACCAATATGGAGGTTAGACAGGTGCCTGTCAATATTCCGAAGGGTGCGGAGCCACGAATCTCGCTCATGCTTCGGCTTCTTCACGACGCCTATGCATCGGCAGTAGACGCGGAGTTGACGGCTGCAGGCTTCGCCGACCTCTCCGGCGGACGCGCAAAGGTCCTGCCGTTCGTGCCCGAGGACGGAATCCCGGTTGGACGGCTGGCGATGCTGGCGGGCGTCCGCAAGCAGACCATGGCCGAGATGGTCGGGCAGTTGCAGAGGGACGGCTATCTACGCAGTGGGAGCAATCCGAACGATGCGCGATCGCGGCTGATCTTTCTGACCGCTCGCGGCCGAGAAGCCCGGCCTGCTGCCATGGCCGCCGGTGATCGCGTGGAGGAGCATTGGAAGGAGCTGACCACCCCGCACCTGGTGACCCGATTGCGCAATGACCTTGCGAAGTTGCTCGACGCCCTCGGACGGTCCGTCTAGATGATTGATGCGCGGCCCGAAGGTGTGCACGCTCGACAGGTCGTGTGGTGCGGTGCGGGTGTGTTCGGTGTCTGGTTCACGCTCGGCGTGGTCCCTGGTACGGGAGACGTCCTGTCGACCTGACACGCGCCACACGCCACACACCCGAGCGTCCTCGGCTCCATCACTACGACCACCGAATCCAGACCAGGCCGTGCATCGTCTAGGTGTGGTGTCGGCGGGATTCCGGCCAGGACGCCGCAGAGGCGTCCTGGCCGGGGCGGCCACGGGTCGAGGGTTGGGTGAGCGAGCAGGCTCAGGCCAGGGATCCCTTGTGACCGGCCGCAGCTCGTGGGTCGGCGCGCAAGAGCGCGATCACTGTCAACGCCAGCACGACGAACGTGGCGCTCGCGACGGTCGCGACGGTGTGAACGCTCGACACGAATGCTTCCCGCGCTGCCAACTGCACGGCGTCGGCAATCGTCGGTGGAAGCTCGGACGCCAACTGCACGGCGTCTTCGATCCCGCTGACTGCTGCAGACTTGGTCACGTCGTCCACCGGCATCCGATCGAGTTCAGGTCGAAGGGCGAACCGGTAGGCGGCAACTGAGAGACTGCCAAGGCTTGCGACACCGAGGGCAACTCCAAGCTCCCCGCTGGTTTCCATGATGGAAGCGGCGGATGCTGCTTTCTCTTCGGGAGCTGCCGACATCAGTACGTTCGCCCCCAGGGCCATCGGCGCGGCCACGCCGAACGAGGCGATGGCCATCCCGGCCAGGACGATCTCGAAGCTGCTCGGGTTGGCCTGCGTGATCAGCGCGAATCCGCCCGCGGCGATCGCGAGACCGCCGGCGATGACCTGGTGCTGGGCGATCCGCTTGGCGATGGCGGGTGCGGCGGTGAACCCCGCGATCATCGCGACGTTCTGAGGTATGAGCCACAGCCCAGCCGTGAACGGTGACAACCCGGCGACCGATTGCAGGTAGATGGCCGTGACCAAGGACACCCCAGCCATGACGATTCCGCCGACTGCCGAGATGGCCAGCGCGCACGAGAAGGCTCGATTGACGAACAGTGAGACGTCGAGAAGGGGACTGACGACGCGACGCTGCCGCACGACGAACGCGACGCCGACCAGCAACCCGATGGCAAGGACGGCGATGGATCCAGGCTTGAAACCGTCCCGTGCGATGTGCTTGACGGCCCAGGCGATCGGCAGGAGGGCACCGAGCGAGAGCACGACGCTCAAAGCGTCGAGCCGACCTGCCGCCTCGTCACGGGACTCGGGCAGCAATCGAGGCCCGATTGTGAGCAGGAGACCCATCACGGGGACCGCGATCAGGAAGACAGCTCCCCAGGAGAATCGATCGAGCAGAAGTCCGCCGATGAGCGGCCCGAGAAGCATCCCGATCATGAAGCACCCGAACCAGGCTCCGATGGCGGAGCTCAACTGGCGGGTGCCGGCGAACAGTTGCCGGATGGTAGCGAGCGCAGTCGGCATCAGTGTGGCGCCGGCGACGCCCATCACGGCACGAGATGCGATCAGAGCCTCGGCAGAGGGGGAGAACGCTGCCGCGGTCGAGGCGATGCCGAAGGCGGCCGCGCCGTACATCATCAGCCGTCGTCGTCCGATCCGGTCGGCGAGACCGCCCATGGTCACCAAGAACCCGGCGAGCATGAATGAGTAGATGTCGACGATCCACAACTGCTCGACGTTCGTTGCTCCGAGATCCCGGCTGAGCGCCGGCAGGGCGAGGTAAAGCACACTGACGTCGATCGACAGCAACAACGTCGGCAGGGCAACGACCAGAAGCGCCGCCCATGCTCTGCGAGGCGCGTCAACCAGGTCCTCGTCGACGCCGAGGGGGGTCGGATCGTTCATGCGGCACCGCCGTAGACGCCGTCCAGCCAGCGGGACCACTCCTTCGATACCTCGTCGATCGAGGTGTCGTGATCTCCGTACTGATAAATGCCGACGCCGACGGGCGCGCCGAAGTGGTTCCGGCCGAACACCCGAATCAACGCGTCGCTGGTCCGTAGCCCGATGAAGTAGGCGTCGTGGTAGTCGAGGGTGGCAGGACCGAAGTGGGCCAGTGCGGTCGGGAGCTGGATCGAGGTTCCTACGGCGGTGGAGGAGTCCATGGCGAAGTGGTTCCGGATGGCGTCGAGCCCGGCGGCCAGGGCGGAGACCGGCGGGGCGGAAACCTCGGTATGGCGATACGGAAGACCTCGGAACCATCGCAGGTACTCGCCGAGCGAGTGCATGTAGAACTTGGTGTGTTTGCTCGCGCCGTCGTGCTGGTTGTCCCAGTCGTCGTCGAATATGCCGCTGTGGACGTAGCGGACGTAGCTCCCCTCTGCATCGCCTTCGATGGCGAACTCGACCTGGTTGAACCAGTCACCTTCTTGTTCCCGGGAGACGCAACGATGCGGGGGATCCCACACGATGGCGGTGTCTTTCATCGGCTCGGTGGGCATCAACCAAGCGCCGGAGTCTCGGGTGACGGCCACCCAAACCTCCTCGGGCTCGGCAGGCAAGGCACCTTCGTGCTCAATGCGGAACTCGCGGGACATGTCTGTGCTTCTTTCCACCGGGCGGGTCCGGTCGGTGTGCGTTGGGAGATTTGCAGTGTGGGGTCGCTCAGGTCACTTCGTCGGCTCGGTGACCTCAGCGGGCTCGATCGCGGCCTGGGTGCGCGCCTTCAGGGATGGGTGGAGCGCTATGACGAGCCGGTGGCGCCGCCCGTTCGGAGCGGAGTCCGTGTGATAGCGGCTCACCAGGTCTGCGGTCGTCTGGGCGAGCTCGGCAGCGAACTGAGCGCGAGCGGATGCTGACTCGAAGGTGATCTCGCTGTCGATCGCGAAGGTTGCCAGCCGCTTGTTCGCCCGCCGCGCACCACTGACCAGCCGCCCGACGTCATGGACGAGTCGCGCGCCGAGAGCCAGCAGCCACGTCGCCGACAGGTGATCACGGTCCCGGTCCGGATCTGGAGCGACGTCCGCGAGCGTCTCGGGCGAGATGAGGTAGCTGGCCGCGGTCGCCTGATAGATCACCTCGGTCATGTTGCCGCGCCGGCGCTCTTCGACGAGCTGGATGAGTCCGTGCTTCTCAAGGGCGCGCAGATGGTAGTTCACCTTCTGGCGCGGCATGCCGATGCGACTGCCCAGCGTGCTCGCCGAGGCCGGGGTCGCCAGTTCGGACAGTAGCTGTGCCCGGAGCGGCGCAAGCGCGACTTCCGCGACCACCGGGTCCTCGATGACGTCGATCTCTCGCATGGCCACACCATCTCACGGACAAGATGATTTGTCACGACAGGATTCACTGTCTTGACAAAGGAAGTTGTCGGTCGGCATTCTCGACTACGACACGCCGAGACGAAAGGAGCTTCCGACGTGCGAACGCCGAACGCGGGGCTGCGCGCCGCAGTTGTCGCAGCAATCCTCTTTGTGGGAGTCGCGGGAGTGGAGGGGAGCATCCGCCCAGCGTTCGATTGGGATCGGCATGCGATCAGCATGCTCAGCCTCGGGGAGCGCGGCTGGGTGATGGTTGCCACCTTCCTGGTGACGGGTGCGCTGGTGATGTGGGTCGCGGCGTCGCTGCGAGCTGTTGATGCGCGACGCCGATGGGTGTCCCGACTCGTCACTGCGTTCTCGATCGGTCTGATCCTGGCCGGATTCTTTCCGGCTCCGCGCGGCCAGGGGTTCCCTGCCGGTACTCCGAGCAACCTCGAGCCGGAGATGACAACCACCGCGATCCTGCACAGCGTCGCGTTCCAGCTCGCCTTCACCAGTTTGATCGTGGCAGCTGTCCTCATGACGGTGGCGTATGCACGGGAGAGACGGCCTCGCTGGGCACTCTTCAGCGGTTTCTCGGCCGTCCTCATCCCGGTTCTGATCGCACTGGGAGCGACCCGGACGATTCCGACCGGTATCGGGTTCTACCTCGCCTCGTGCGTCGCATGGGCTTGGCTCGCCGCAGTCGCCGTCCAGCATCTCGTCGTAGCAGCCGATGCGAGACCGCGTCAAAGCCCGCGGTCCCATGCCCTGCCCTGATCCGTCCGCCGAGCAGTCGGGGGTGTGCGGCGAGAGCCCGTCCTGCGCTTTCGGGGTCAGTCGTGGAAGTGCAGGGGTTTGCCGGCGAGTGCGAGGTGGGCTTCGCCGATTGCTTCGTTTTGGGTGGGGTGGGCGTGGACGAAGGGCGCGATGTCGGCGGGGTAGGCCTCCCAGTTGTAGATCAGCTGGGCTTCGCCGATCAGCTCACCGACCCGGGAGCCGACCATGTGCACGCCGATCACGGCGCCGTCGCGGGCGCGGACGAGCTTGACGAACCCGGAGGTCTTCAAGATCTGCGACTTGCCGTTGCCGCCGAGGTTGTAGTTCAGCACCTCGATGTCGCCGTAGGTCTCGCGCGCCTGTTCCTCGGTGAGTCCGACCGAGGCGATCTCGGGCTCGGAGTAGGTGACGCCTGGGATGCCGGCCTCGTCGATCGGTGCGGGTGCGAGTCCGGCGAGGTGTTCGGCGACGTAGATGCCTTGCTGGAAGCCGCGGTGCGCGAGTTGCAGCCCGGGCACGATGTCCCCGACCGCGTACACCCCCGGCACCGACGTCTGCAACGTGCCGTCGACGGTGACGAAGCCGCGGTCCAGCGCGACCCCGGCCTGCTCGTATCCCAGGCCGGTGGTGTTCGGGCCGCGGCCGACCGCGACCAGCAGCACCTCGGCCTCGAGCACCTCACCGCCGGCGACGGTGACCC
>NZ_JBEZFT010000137.1:0-9847 GCF_040649595.1 Kribbella sp. NPDC048915
TCAACCAGCCGCACGGTGGGTTCACCCACGCTGTTGTGGGTTCCGCACCCTTCACACGGGTCAGGAACCCACAACACGATGGGTGAACCCACCGTGCGGGAACGCGCGCGGTGTCCAGCGCGGTCGTCCAGCGTGGGCGCCGACTTGGTCACCCAGGCCCGGATCCGCCCATGGATCGGTCACAAGTACCGGTCATAGAGCGACCACGGCCGCGGTAGCTCGACGCGCGCCGGCGGCCACCTACGTGACGCAGGCAGGGCTGTTCGCCGGGTTCACACCAACGCTGCACGCCCCCGACCACCCCTCCGGCAGAAACCCAACCCGCACATCAGTGCGGAGAGCCGTAAATCAGCTTGTGGCGCAGCATTGACGGCGGCGCAGCATTGACGAACTCGGCTCGGCTTGGCAGGGTCGGGGCAAGACGGGTCTGGGGGAGGGCCGATTCCCGTCGGGGGTTCAGACGCTTTCTGGGGGACGTTCTCGCGCTGCACTCGACGGCGACGATCGGTCTGCACGGTGTGCGGTGCGCAGCGCTGTCGAGCTGCCCGCGCGCGCCGAATGCGCAGTACAGCAGCGGTTCGGGGAGCCACCATGGTCGAGGATTTGCGAGAACGCACGCGGGGACAGGTACTGACAGCGGAGGACGAGGGGTACGACGTAGCGCGCCGGGTCAACAACTGGATGCACGACAAGCATCCGCGGGTGATCGTCCGCTGCGAGAACGTCGGTGACGTGATGGCGGCGATCGACTACGCGCGGCGCAACGACCTCGAGATCGCGGTCCGCGGCGGCGGCCACAGTGTGCCGGGGTTCGGCACGGTCGACGACGGTGTGGTCATCGATCTGAACCCGATGCGCAACGTCCGGGTCGACCCGGTGACGCGCACCGCGCGGGCCGGGGGTGGCGCGACGTGGGGCGACTTCAACGCGGCCACGCATGCCTTCGGACTCGCGACCACCGGCGGCATCATCTCGACCACCGGTGTCGGCGGCCTCACGCTCGGCGGCGGGATCGGGTACCTGGCTCGCGGCCTCGGACTGTCCTGCGACAACCTGATCTCGGCGGACGTGGTGACCGCGGACGGGCGGTTCCTGATCGCCAGCGAGAAGGAGCACGAGGACCTGTTCTGGGCGCTGCGCGGTGGCGGCGGCAACTTCGGCGTGGTGACCGCGCTGGAGTTCCGGTTGTCGCCGGTCTCGACGATCTACGGCGGCCCGATGTTCTTCGAGATGTCCGACACGCCCGCGGTCCTGACCGGGTTCCGGGAGCTGATCAAGGATGCGCCCGAGCAACTCGGAGGGTTCCCGGCGTTCCAGGTCGCGCCGCCGTTGCCGTTCATTCCGGAGAACCGGCACGGGGAGCCGTTCGTGGCGATCGTCGGCTGCTGGGCCGGCGATCTGGACGAGGGGGAGGCGCAGATCGCGAAGTTCCGCGAGTTCGCGCCGGTGATGGCCGAGCACGTCGGGCCGATGCCGTATCCGGCGCTGAACAGTGCGTTCGACGGCCTGGTACCGCCCGGTCTGCAGCACTACTGGAAGGCGAACTTCGTCACCGAGCTGACCGACGAGGCGATCCAGGCCCACCTGCGGCACGCGCCCGGGCTGCCGTCGGTGAACTCGACGGTGCACATCTACCCGATCAACGGCGCCTGCCACCGGATCACCCCGGACGGCACCGCGTTCGCCTACCGGGACGCGAACTACGCGACCGTGCTGGCCGGCATGTGGCCGGATCCGGCCGACAACGAGGCGAACATCGAGTGGGTTCGCTCCTACTACGACGACGTCGCGCCGCTGTCCGAACCCGGCGGCTACATCAACTTCATGGCCGACGACGACCAGGGCCGGATCCGGGAGAACTACCGGCAGAACTACGATCGGCTGGCCGAGGTGAAGCGCGCCTACGACCCGGACAACGTGTTCCATCTCAACCAGAACATCGTGCCCTAGGCAACAACCCTAGCCACGAGGTGCCAGGATGCCCCTTTTCCTTCCTGGCACCTCGTCTTTTCCTCGCCCCGGTTGCTGTCAGTCCGCGACGTGGGCGGTGTTGTCGAGCCAGTGCCGGACCAAGGCGGCATCGCCTTCGATCGTGAGCCCGGCGGCCTCGGCGTCGTCGAGCGGAAGCCGCCGGACCAGCGTCTGAAACATCGGGCCCGCGGGCCCGGTCACGGTCACGTCGGCCTCGTGCCGGCCGGTGCGCCATACGGCCCCGTCGGGTAACCGTTCGATGAACCAGGCACAGTCCCCGGCCACCAATTGCAGCCGCTGGCCGGTACCCCGGATCGCATGGGCGGACTCGGTGCGCAGCATCTCCCACGTCGGCGAGGTGAGCATCGCGAGGTGATTGCTGATCAGCGCCGCCGCGATGTCGGCGTCGACATCCGTCGGCCGGCCGGCCGCGACATGTGCGTCGAATCCGTGGACGACCGATTCGTTCAGCACGCTCGACATCCAAAAGCGCGTCCCGCTGCGCTCGTCACCGGCAGCGTTGAACACCGGCGCGTCGAGCGCGTCGTCGGAGCACGCGGCCGCGACCCGCTGTGCGGATTCCGCGAGCCACGCCGGCCATTCGGCCGGGTCGGTCGGCATGACCGCCATCTCGGTCGGCAGATGGGTCGGGTCGGCGATGCGGCGCTCGATGATCTCGGCGACCCAGTTGTGGGTCTGGCCGACATGCTCGACCAGCTCGGCGACGTTCCATTCCGGGGCGGTGGGCACGGCGGTGCCCGGGTCGGTCGCGACAGCCGACTCCGCCAGCCGTCGCGAGTGCTCGACGATTCCTTGCCGGACGCGTTCCGCGGTCAGTTCGGTCATCGCGACGTCCCTCCCGTCAGGCTTTCGGAGCCAGCTTGTGGACGACGATGCCCGACTTGAAGGTCGTCGTACCGAGCAGGTCCAGGTGGGTGATGTCGATGCCGGTGCCGTGGAACATGTTGTCGCCCTCGGCGATCACCGGGAAGATCCAGAAGTGGTACTCGTCGACGAGCTTGTTCTCCAGCAGCGTCTTCGAGAACGACCCGGTGCCGTACTTGATCAGGTCGCCGCCGTCGGACGCCTTGAGCTTGCGCACCGCCTCGGCGGCGTCGCCCTCGAGCGGCTGCGCGTTCCACTTGAACTCGGTCAGCGTGCGGGTCGCGACATACTTCGGCATCGCGTTGAACAGGTCCGCAGTCGGGTCTCCGGCCCGCGACATCCAGGCGTCGGCGAAACCCTCGTACGTGACGCGGCCGAGGACCTGAGCCTCGACGTTCTCCATCAGCGTCTGGCTGTAGTCCGCGTGCTCGTCGTCCCAGTACGGCGG
Organism: Kribbella sp. NPDC048915; assembly: GCF_040649595.1. Classification (NCBI taxonomy): domain Bacteria; kingdom Bacillati; phylum Actinomycetota; class Actinomycetes; order Propionibacteriales; family Kribbellaceae; genus Kribbella; species Kribbella sp. NPDC048915. Next base: position 3,305 of record NZ_JBEZFT010000137.1, read on the forward strand.
GCTCCAGTTCTGTGGTTCGTCGATGACGCCGTTCAGGGTGATGAAGGTGGATTCGATCAGCTTCCGCATGGTCGTTCCTCTCAGCGTTCGTTGCAGGTTTGGTTGTGAGCGTTGGATTCAGGCTTGGTACGGGCGATGCGCCCGGGCGTCGTGCAGTGCTTCGGCCCACCAGACGAGCTGGTCGAGCATGAGCTTGGCGGACGCCTCGTAGCCGGCGGACGGCCGCGGCCAGCCGCCGTCCACGGTGAACTGCTCCCAGTAGCAGGGCAGCGCGACGGTGTTGCGGATGGTGACGGCCTGCAGTTCGGTGAAGACCTGCCGCAGCTGAGCGGTGGCGTACAGCCCGCCGCTCTCCCGTCCGTAGCTGACGATCGCGACCGGCTTGGCGTGCCACTCCTCGTAGTACCAGTCCAGTGCGGTCTTCAGTGTGGCCGGGAAGCTGCAGTTGATCTCCGGAGTGACGACTGCGAACGCGTCCGCGGCAGCGAGGCGGCCACCGAGTTGCCGGACCTCGCGCGGAGGCTCCTCGTCGGCATCGGGCAGCGTGGCCGGCAGGTCGGCGGTGGCCAGGTCGACCAGGTCGACGTCGAACTGCTTGGCTGCCTGCTCGGCCAGCCAGTGCGCCACCGTCGGTCCGAACCGGCCCCGCCGGGTGCTTCCGATGATCACTGCGAGTCGCATCTGCCGTCCTCCTTCCGTCTGAACCACACTCTGCCGGACGGCGTTTACGGTTTCTTTCCGGTTCATTCCGGTTCGTCCGAAAATCTGCGGTCCCTGTCGGCCGGCCCGGAATAGGGTGCGGTCATGCGCTTCGGGGTGCTGGGACCGGTGACGGCCTGGACGGACGCGGGTACGCCTGTGGTCGTCCAGGGGCTGAAAGTGCGCGCGCTGCTCGCCGACCTGCTGGTGCACGAGGGGCGACCGGTGCCCGCGGACCGGTTGATCGACGACCTCTGGGGCGCGCAACTGCCCGGTAACCCATCGGGCACGCTGTCGGCCAAGGTGTCCCAGCTGCGGCGAGCTTTCGAGGACGCCGAGCCAGGCAGCCGCTCACTCGTGCAGTCCGGTCCGGCTGGTTACTCACTGGCTGTTTCGGCCGCCAACTACGACGCACTGCAGTTTGCCGACCTGCTGGCGCGGGGCGCCGTCGACGAGGCGCTGGCGCTGTGGCGTGGTCCGGCGTACGCCGATTTCGCGGACGAAGCGTTCGCCGAGGCGGCTGTGGCGCGGCTGACCGATCTGCGGCTCACCGCGCTGGAGCAGGCTGATCTGTCCGTGGCTGACCTGGCAGCGCTTGTGAAGGAGCACCCGCTGCGTGAGGGCCTCCGGGCCGCGCACATGAAGGCCCTCTACCGCGCTGGGCGGCAGACCGAGGCCCTGGAGAGTTTCGACGAGCTGCGCGAGTTGCTCCTGGAGGACCTCGGCTTGGACCCCGGTCCGGAGCTGGTCGCGCTACAGCAGTCGATCCTCACCCAGGAGCTGCCGCACGCCCGGAACAACCTGCCTGCCCAGATGACTGAGCTGATCGGTCGCACCGACGCGCTGGCCGAGGTATCTGCCCGTTTGGGCAGCTCAAGGCTCGTCACCCTGACCGGTCCGGGCGGGGTGGGTAAGACCCGTTTGGCGTTGGCTGCCGCTGCGGACGTAGCAGACCGGTTCGCGGACGGCGTTGCCCTGGTTGAGCTCGCTGCTGTGACCAGTGACGCGTTGTCGGTCGCCGATGCGCTCACCGACGCCGTACAGGCCGCGCTGGACCTCCGTGACACCGAAGGTACGCCAGTGGTTGATCGGCTGGCCGCTGTGATGGGGACTCGGCTGCTGGTGCTCGACAACTGCGAGCAGGTGGTCGATGAGGTGGCTGCGCTGACGGACCGTTTGCTCGCCGCCGCTCCGGGATTGCGTGTCCTGGCCACCAGCCGGGAGCCGCTCGGTCTGGCCGGTGAGGTGGTGTGGAGCGTGCCGCCGCTGTCCGTGCCGCCGCCGTCGGCGGGGGTTGACGAGGTCAGCCAGAGCAGCGCGGCGCGGTTGTTCGTCACGCGGGCGTCAGCGGCGTCGCAGGGCTTCGAACTCACGGACGAGACCGTGGCGGATGTCGCCGTACTGTGTCGCCGGCTCGACGGCATTCCGCTGGCGCTGGAGCTTGCTGCTACGCGGGTACGCGCGCTGGGCGTCCGTGGGCTGGTAGCGCGACTCGACGACCGCTTCCGGTTGCTCGTAACAGGTCATCGCGGTGCTGCGCCACGGCAGCAGACGTTGCACGCGATGATCGACTGGAGCTGGGAGCTGCTCGACCCGGAGGAGCAGTCCGTACTGCGGCGCCTCGCCGTACACGCTGACGGCTGTACGGCGGACGCTGCGGCGGCGGTGTGTGGTGAGGACGACGTACTGGATGTCCTGGTGCGCCTGGTGGACCGGTCGCTCGTCGTGCCGGTGGACGGTGCACGGTTCCGGTTGCTGGAGTCGGTGGCGGCGTACTGCCTCGACAAATTGCAGCAGGCGGACGAGCTGGAGCCGACACGACAGCGGCACTTGACCTACTGCGTGTCCCTTGCCGAGGCTGCGCGACCAGCGTTGTTCGGTAGCGAGCAGAGTCGATGGCTGCGGTTCCTCGACGAGGACTCCGCGAACTTCCGCACCGCCCTGGACCGTGCAGTGACCACAGGTCAGCTGGACCTGGCTGAGCGGCTTGTGGATGCGCTGTCTTGGTACTGGTTCCTGCGTGGTCGCTACGCGGAGGCCATGCGGTCCTTGGCGGCCGTACCGGGGTCAGCGCGCGCTGGTGTGTGGCGTGCCGGGTTCATGTACCTGCTGGGCCACCCGGCTGCAGGGGCTGAGCGAGATCGGTGGCTGGATGAGGCGGACGCCATGGGGCTCTGGTGGATCGCCCACGCTGCCAGCGATGTCGGCGATCTGTCTGCGTGTTTGTCCATGCTGGATCAGGCCCTGAAGTCGTTTGAGGCCGACGGGAACCGGTGGGGCGTCGCGGCGGTGCTGGCGGCTCGCGCGAAGCATGCACACGTGCGAGCGGACCTCCCGGCGCTCTACGACGACGCCTGCCGGAGCATGGAGATCTTCCGATTGCTGGGGGACCGGTGGGGCCTGCTGGAGGCGACCGGCTGGCTCGGGGCGCACGCCGAGCTGATCGGCGACTTCGACGAGGCGGAGCGGCTGCACGTGGAAGGCGTCGAGGCAGCGGAAGAGATCGGCCTGTGGCCCGAGGTCGCCGGCGCCTGCGGCATGCTCGGCTGGACGGCGATCCGGCGCGGACACTTCGACTCGGCGCGAACGTACGGCGAGCGCGCGCTCCGGCTGGCGACCGAGCAAGGCCAGCGCTCGACGCAGGCGCTCGCGGAGTTGGTGCTCGGCTTCGCGGCCCGCCGTACCGGCGCTCTCGACGAAGCCGCGACCCGGCTGCAGGCGTTGATCGCCGAGGCGCGCCGGCAGCCGGATTCGGTGCTCTACCTGTCGATCGTGTTGAGCGAGTTCGGGTTCGTCCGCGAGTTGCAGGGCCGGTACGACGAGGCGCTGGAGCTGCAGGTGGAGGCCTTCCAGGTATCGGAGCAGTTCGACTCGCTGCGGGGCATGTGTTGGTCGCTCGAGGGGATCGCCGCCTGTCACCCCGACAAGTCGCTCGCCGCCACGCTGCTCGGCAGTGCAGCCGCGACCCGGGCGACGGAGAACTATCTGATGGCCGCGGCCGAGACCGACGACCTCGCCCGGGCGGTCGCGGCGGCCGAGTCGGCGCTCGGCGCGGAGGCGTATCGCAAGGCGTACGAGCGGGGTCGTGGGCTGACGCCGCCGGAGGCTTTCGGGCTAGTCCGCCAGTAGATGTTCTGTAGTTGAGATTATTTGTCCAGCGAAGTACTTTGGCTGGCGAGCAGACCATCGACAGGTGAAGGTGAACCCATGGACTACGGCCACGAGTTGGTCTTCGGCACGTTCGTGACCCCGACGGTCGACGCGCCGGATCGCGTGATCGCGCTGGCGCAGCTGACCGAGCAGGTCGGCCTCGACCTCGTGAGCTTCCAGGATCACCCGTACCAGCCACGGTTGATGGACGCGTGGACGCTGCTGTCCGTCGTCGCCGCGCAGACTCAGCGCGTGAAGGTCACCACGAACGTGGCCAACCTGCCGTTCCGGCATCCGGTCGTGCTGGCGCGCAGTGTCGCGACGCTCGACCTGATCACGGGTGGACGGGTCGAGCTCGGCCTGGGCTCGGGTGGCTTCCTGAACGCGGTCGCCGCGAACGGTGGGCCGCAGTTGACGACCGGGCAGAGCATCGCCGCTTTGGAGGAGGCCATCGCGATCATTCGCGAGGTCTGGAATCCCGCGGGTGGCGGGATCCGGATCCCCGGTCAGTACTACTCGCTGTCCGGTGCGAAGCGTGGCCCGGCGCCCGCGCACGATGTGTCGATCTGGGTGGGGGCGTACAAGCCGCGGATGCTGGCGCTGACCGGTCGGCTGGCCGATGGGTGGCTGCCCAGCAGCGGGTACGCCGGGCCGGATCAGCTGACTGCGATGAACAAGATCATCGACGACGCTGCTGCTGATGCCGGACGTGATCCTGCTGACGTGCGGCGGTTGTACAACATCTCCGGTCGGTTCGCTGGGCGTGGCGGGTTCTTGCAGGGCCCGGAGGAGGTGTGGATCGATCAGCTGACCGAGCTCACCCTGGGGGAGGGGATCAGTACCTACATCCTCGCTTCGGACGATCCGGATGACATCCGGCGGTTCGCCGAGGTGGCCGCGGGGGTGCGTGAGGCCGTTGAGGTCGCTCGGTCGAGTGCTGCGGCCGGTGGGTCCGGTGGTGCTGTCGCGGGATCGGGCACAGCTGTTGCTGGTTCTGAGGCTGCGGCGGCTGAGCCAGTGGCGTCGGCGGGAGTTGCTGGGTCCGGCTTCAGCGTCGTACCGACACCACCTCCCGCGGTGCGGCGTAGCGACGTACAGCTGCTGGACGAGTCGACGCGGCCGACCGGCCCGGCGCCGGATCCGTCGCGGACGTACACGCCGTACCAGCTGCAATCGGGTCAGCACCTGATCGACGTCCACGATCATCTGCGGGCGGAGCTCGAGCAGATCCACGACCTGGTCGAGCAGGTCGCCGCCGGTTCGCTGGGGATCGGGGCGGCGCGGTCGCACATCAACACGATGACGATGCGGCAGAACAACTGGACGCTGGGCACGTACTGCGAGTCGTACTGCCGGCTCGTCACCACGCACCACTCGCTCGAGGACGCGTCGCTGTTCCCGCACATCCGTCGCGCCGATCCGGAACTGGTGCCGGTCGTGGACCGGTTGCAGGAGGAGCACAAGATCATCCACGACGTCCTCGAGGGCGTGGACAAGGCACTCGTCGCGCTGGTCGACGGCTCCGGCGACATCGACGGCCTGCGCGCCGCCGTCGACGTCCTCGACGACACCCTGCTCTCGCACCTGTCGTACGAGGAACGCGAACTCGTCGAACCCCTGGCCCGCCTCGGCGTCCTCTAGCCCGGCGGACCGGGTGCGGAACGGTCGCGGTTCGGGTTACTTCGCCTCGCCGAGGAGGGAGGCGAGGATGTCGAGGAGGCGCAGGGTCGGTACCTCGCCGAGCAGGCGGGCGGCCGAGGTGGCCGGCTCCGCGATCAGGCGGACCTGCAGCAGCTTGAAGTCGCGGACGTTCGCCGGGTTCACCAGGTCGTCGCGGACCGCCTTGAGGAACTCCGCACCGGCCGACGCCGACCCGTACGTCATCCGGATGAAGCTGTCGGTCACCGGGAACAGGTACGGCCGCTTCAGGTGCAGCAGCTTGGACTTCTTCGCGTGCCCGAACCCGCGGTGGCCGTTGAACTTCTCGTCCAATGCCATCGCCGCCTCGAACAGCTCACTGCCCGGCTCCGCGTCCTCCAGCCGCGCGTCGACCGGGATCGCAGCCAGCTCCTTCTCGGCCTCGACCTCGAGCAGCCACGGGATGTCCATCGCCCGCAGGTCCGCGCCGATCACCATGATCCGGCCGAGATCCTCGAGCGTCACCCGGTTCGGGTCCGAGCCGCCGACGGTCGTCAGCCCCGGCAACCCGTCGTAGTACTGCAGCACGGCGCCGTTCGTTTCGGCATACAGCCGCAGCTGCGCGATCGCCTCGTCGACGACGATCTTCCGGGTACCGATGTTCATGAGCCACACCCTCACACTTGTGGTGGCAGACCCGCCAGCGGGCGGACCGTCATTCGAACGTTTCGTCAGTCTGTTTCCGCAGATCGTAGCGACTTTGACCCGACCCGCACTCCAGGGTCACTTCCCACTGTCCACAACCCGTAATCATCCCCGCTCCGAGGGTCCTCACCTTCGTCAACTCTCTGTCACAGCCCGGCAACCGAACGGAGGCAAACTCGACCCGAGGCCAGGCCCTGACGCAGCCAGCGGTCCCTCCGATCTCGCGCGACTGGCGGGCTATTTGCGTGCCGGCCTGTTGTAGAGCCTGTTGCAGAATCAACGCCCGGTCGAGCTTGGTGGGGGATAGAGCGGCGATATGGCTCGAATCTGCGGCTCAGGTGGAGTAAACCA
>NZ_JBEZFT010000138.1:0-9627 GCF_040649595.1 Kribbella sp. NPDC048915
GATCGGCCAGAAATCCTCCCCAAATCCGCCAAGACAGGCACATAACGAAGACCGCTCCGGCCGGAGAACACGAAGTCCGGCTGTAGTACTAGGAGCGTTTTCCGCACGACAATGGAGGATTTTGCCCGCCATGCAGGAGAAAACCCTCCACTGACTGCAGCTCGACGTACGGCAGATGGCGCCGGCGTCGCGACGCGCACCGGCGAGGAGCCTGTGGTGGTGCGGGTGGCTCCGGCGATGCCAGTGGCTGCGGCGACACGAGTGGCAGTGGCGACACCGGTGGCTGCAGTCGACACAGGTAGCAGTGGCGACACCGGTTGCTGCAGCGACACGGGTCGCAGTGGCGACACCGGTGGCTGCAGTCGACACAGGTAGCAGTGGCGACACCGGTTGCTGCAGCGACACGGGTAGCTGTGGCGGTGCGGGTGGCTGCGGCGGCTTCGCGTCCGCGCCATAAATAGGCCCTGGGCTCATGCAGCGGGGGCCGTGAACAGGAAATTGCCACTCCACACCCACCAATTCCTGTTCAAGGCCCCGAGATGTGCCCGCACCTGCCCGTATGCGAGGCGCCGCAGGGCGGTTCAGGGGTGAGGTGGGACTCGCCTGTGCGAGATGGAATGTTCACCCGCATCGGGAAGGCAGCGCCGTCACCCGGCATTCGAGGTGGCGTGTTCACCCGCGTGGGGGAGGTGGCGTGTTCACCCGCGTGGGGGAGGTGGGGTGGGCGAGAGGCTGATTAGGGTTCGGGGATGGATGTTGTGGTGTTGCGGCTGGTGAATCTGGCTGTGTTCATGGTGGTGTTCGTGCCGATCTCGCAGCGGTTGCTGGGGGTGCGGTTCGGGCTGGGGCGGCTTGCGGTCGGGGCGTTGATCACGTTGAGCGCGGCAGGGCCGTTGGCGACGGCGATGGTCGGGCAGCCGCCGTGGACCGGGTCGCAGGGGGCCGCGGTCGCGTTCATGGTGCTGATCGTGCTGTGCTCGATGCTCGCGGGCCTGGTCTTTCTGGTGCTTGCCGAGGCGCTGGTGCCGACCGGGTCGTTGCCTCGGGCCCGTGATCTGCGGCGGGACCTGACCGGCCGGATCGCGCGCACCCGGCGGTACCTGCAGATCCTGCGGATCGCGATCCGGCACGGCCTCGGACCGTACTTGCGCGGCCGCCGCCGTCCGGGCCGGGAGAACGCCGCCGGCCAGGCCGAGCTCGCCCGCTCGCTGCGGCTCGCGCTCGACGAGGCCGGTGTGACGTTCGTGAAGCTCGGCCAGGTGTTGTCCACCCGCAGCGACCTCATCCCGGCATCCGTCGCCACCGAGCTCAGCCGCCTGCAGGACCAGGTCACCCCGGCGCCCTGGGCGCAGATCGAGCAGGTCCTCACCGAGGAGCTCGGCGCCCCGCCGCACCAGCTGTACGCCGCCTTCGACACCGAGCCGCTCGCCGCCGCTTCGGTCGCCCAGGTCTACACCGCCCGCCTGTACGACGGTACGCACGACGCCGACGTGGTGGTCAAGGTCCAGCGCCCGGGGATCACCGCGGTCGTCGAACGGGACCTCGACATCGTCGGCCGGCTCGCGCGACTGCTCGACCGCAACACCGACTGGGGTCGCTCGATGGGCGTCCGCGCGCTCGCGGACGGCTTCGCCGAGGCGATGCGCGAGGAGCTCGACTTCACCGTCGAGGCCGGCAACATGACCACCGTCGCCGCCGGGAAGTCTGTTGCCGCGAGCAATGACCTCGTCGTACCGCGGCTGTATCCGGAGCGTTCGACGCGCCGCGTTCTCACCATGCAGCACCTCGATGGCATCGGCCTCGGCAACGCCGCGCCGGCCATCACGGAGCGCGGACTGGACGCGGTGCGGCTCGGCCGGACGCTGTTCGACTGCCTCCTCGGCCAGGTGGCGATCGACGGCGTCTTCCACGCCGATCCGCATCCGGGGAACTTCCTGCTGCTCGCCGACGGCCGGATCGGCATGCTCGACCTCGGCTCGGTCGGTCGCCTCGATCCGGCGACCCGCGAGGCTCTGCAACGGTTCCTGCTCGCGGTCGACCACGGCGATCCGGTCGCCGCCACCGACGCACTGCTGGAGATCGTGTATCGCCCGGATGTCGTCGACGAGCGCTCGCTGGAGCGCGCGGTCGGGCAATTCATGACCAAGCATCTGTCCGCCGGGGTCGCCGTCGGGCCGGCGATGTTCACCGACCTGTTCGCGATCATCACCTCGCACGAACTCGGCGTACCGCCGGAGGTGGCGGCGGTGTTCCGTGCGCTGGCGACGATCGAGGGGACGATCTCGCGGATCTCCCCCGATTTCGACCTGGTGGCGGCGTCACGTCAGTTCGCGAGCGCCCATGTCACCGACCGGCTCGCGCCGGACGCGTTGCGCCGTACGGCGACCGAGGAGCTCGCCACGTTGCTGCCGATGTTGCGCCGGTTGCCGCGGCGAATCGACCGGATCGCGGCCGCGGCGGAGAGCGGCCGGCTCGGGCTGAACGTGCGCCTGTTCGCCGACGAGCGCGACCGCCGCCACTTCACCGGTCTGCTCCACCAGGCTCTGCTGGCTGTCCTGGGCGCGACCGCAGGGTTGATGGCGGTGCTGCTGCTCGGCACGCCGGGCGGGCCGAAGGTCACCGAGTCGATGAGCTTGTTCCAACTGCTCGGCTACAACTTGCTGGTGATCTGCACCGTGCTCGTCCTGCGCGTCCTCGTGCTGATCTTCCGGCTGCCCGGCGATCGGACGACTTGACCTCAAGGGTGCTTGAACTTCGACGATGGGCCGCATGACGACGACCGCTGCGGCGCCTCCCAAACTGTTCACCGGCCGGCATCTCCCGTTGGTGCTCGGGGTGATCGGCCTGGTCACGCTCGGCGCGTTCGAGAACCGGGCGGTCGGTACGGCGCTGCCGACGATGGTCCGCGAGTTCGGGGCCCTCGGCAGCTTCGGCCTGGCGAACGCCGCGCCGAACGCGAGCTACCTGATCTCACTCGCGATCGCCGGGCTGTGGTCGGACCGCCGCGGCCCGATCCCGACGTTACGCGCCGGGGCGATCTCGTTCGCGCTCGCGCAACTTCTGGTCGGTACGGCGACCGCGATGCCGATGGTGATCGCCGGGCTACTGCTCAGCGGCCTCGCCGAGGGGCTGCTGGACGTGTCGCTGATGGTGCTGATTGCGCGGGCACTGCCGGCGGTACTGCGGCCGCGGATGTTCTCGTTGTTCGCGGCGATGTGGGTGCTGCCATCGGTTCTCGGGCCGGTGCTGACGGGCGTGGTGACGGAGCAGTTCGGATGGCGGTGGGTGTTCCTCGGCGCGCTCGTGCTGCTGGTGCCGAGCTGGTTGCTGCTCGGTCCCGCGCGGCGCCAGGCGGCCGACGCACCGGCGCCCGAGCGCTCAGCTGAGGACGCGGCCGAGCTCGAGGCCTGGCGCGCCGCACTCCCCTGGGCGCTGGCGGCGTCCGCGGCGTTGTTCCTGATGACCGTGGCCGGTGACCACCTGCAAGAGCATCCGTACGCCGGCGGTACGACGATCGCGGTGTCGCTGGCGGTGCTCGCGCGCGCCGCCGTACGGGTGATGCCTTCGGGCACCTTCACCGCACGCCGTGGTTTTCCTGCGGTGGTTGGCGTCCGCGGACTCGGCGGTGCCGCCTTCGCCGGAGTCGGGGCGTACCTCCCGCTGTTGCTGACGCTGCAGCACGACTTCAGCCCGTCCCGGGCCGGTGTCACGCTGTCGATCACCGGCGTCTGCTGGGCGCTCGGCTCGTGGCTGCAGGGCCGTGACCACGGGATCGACCGAGTGACCGTACTGCGGGCCGGCCTGGCCTTCATGACAGTCGGCCTGGCGGTCACCTCATTGTTGGCGTGGACGACCGCTACGACTTGGATCGGCCTGATCGGCTGGGGGTTCGCGGGCATCGGGATGGGACTCAGTTCGTCGAGCCTGTCGGTCCTCACGCTCGACCTGTCCGACCAGGCCAATTCCGGCCGCAACAGCAGCGCCGGTCAAATGGCCGCCACCATGAGCATCGCCACCGGCCTCGCCGTCAGCGGCACCCTGCTCGCCTTCAACGCCGACGACCCGCAGCCGTGGGTCTTCGGCGCCATCATCACCACCGGCGCCCTGCTGGCCCTCCTCGGCTTCGTCGCGGCTCCCCGAGCGCGACGCGAAGTGGCGGAGAAGGTCCGCGAAGAGGTCTAGAGTGAGCGCATGGCTGAGCTCTTGACGGACGACCAGATCGATCTCGCGGTGCGTGAGCACCTGACTGAATGGAAGGTCGTCGACAACGAGCTGGTGCGCAGCGTCAAGGCCGAGAACTTCCTGGACGGCATTCGCCTGGTGGCGACCGTCGCGCAGTTGGCGGAGTCGATGAACCACCACCCGGACATCGACATCCGCTACACGACCATCACCTTTCACGTGAGCAGTCACGAGGCCGGCGGCATCACCGACGACGACCTCGTTCTCGCCCGGCACATCGACACCGCGGCCGGCTGACCGCTTCTCGTCATGGCGCCTGTCGGCCACGACAGGCGCTGGCCGGGGCGCGGCATGGCGCCGTACATCTGGAGGCATGACCTCACGCCGCCCTGCCCTCGCCCTTGTCGTGGCCACTGCCCTCCTCGGCCTCATGCACGCACCCGCGCACGCCGCGGAACCGGACCCGTCATGGAACTGGAACCGGCCGCACTGCGAGCGGGTGTACGGCGACGGGTCGGTGACGTTCACCGAGACCGACGGCGCGGTGCTCGCGGAGACGACGAACCGGCTGCGCGCGGTCACGTACGCGAAGGTCGCGACGCTGCAGGAGCCGAACACGCTCATCACGATCGGGCGGCAGACCATTCAGCGCTCCAGCGATGCCGGCTGCAGCTGGCAGTTGCTCGACAAGACGCCGGACGACCTGAGCACGTACGACGTCCAGGCCGGACCGGGCGACTCGGCGTACATCTACAGCGTCAACGACCAGCCGATCCATCGTGTCCACGGTGCGCGCGTGACCACCGTCCTCGGACCGGTTCCCGGCGACGGAGTGGCCGCCTTGGATGCGCGCCCCGGACGGCTGCGGGCCGTCGCGCGGGACGGGCAGCTGTACGACTCCGCGGACGACGGCGTCAGCTGGCGGCGGGTCGGCGTACCGGCGGCGGGCAACCTGTTCGTGTACGACGCCGTCGTGGATCCACGGAATCCTGATCACGTGGTCGCCGGCGTGATGTCGGACGGGGTGTACGTGACGTTCGACGGCGGGCGGACCTGGACGCGGTCGCGGCCGGTCGAACGGGTGAACGCGTTCAGTCTGGCGATCTCGCCGGCTGACCCGTCCAAGGTCTGGATGGAGGGGTACGACCGCGACCGGTCGACCCGGTTCATCTGGGAGTCCGCGGACGGCGGGCTGAAGTTCCGCGAGGTGCTGGACCAGAGCCGCGCCGATCTGATCAACGGCAACCAGATGTGGGGCTCGCCGGTCGACCCGGACCTGCTCTACTTCAGCTACGGTACGTCGTTCGGCGGCTACGGCGCCGACCTCTACCGCTTCGTCCCCTCGACCGGCGAGCTGAACAAGCAGCACAACAACTACGACGGCATTCCCTCGCTCGCCTTCAACCCCGCCGATCCGGCGATCCTCTACCTCGGCCTGGCCGAGGAGCGGTGACGAGACGGCGGTGACAGGGCGCATCGATCTGGGTACTGCGAAGGCATGGACGAACTGCCCCCGGAGCTGCAGCGGCCGGACGGTGTGAGCGACGAGACGGTCGAGGCGGTCGGTGCCCTGACGCTGGCCCTCGAGACCGTGATCCGTGCCCGTGGTGCGCTGTACGAGTTCCATCAGCTGACCGGTAAAGGTGACAACGAGGTCGAGCGCGCGGTCGAACTGCTGCGCAAGGCCGGCGCGAACGACGTGGCCGACGAGATCGAGGCGACCATCGTCGGGCGGAACATCAACGAGCGGCGCTGGACCTTCCAGATCGTCGAGGACTACGACCGGACGTACTACGAGCCGTTCGTCGCCGCCGAACGCTCGGTCCGCGAACGCCTGGTCGACGGGCGTAAACACCAGCGCGAGGCCGAGATGAAACGGCACGAAACGACGCCCGGCAGCGATGCCCACGGCTTCTGACCCGCTGAGACCGTAAGTCTCCGCCTCGCCAAGATCGGTTACCGTTGGCGAGTGACGAGCGCTGAGGAGTACCGCCTGCTGGGATTCGCCGACGTCGACGCCGCGGCGGCCGAGGCCTTCGTGCCGGACCAGGTCGCGGTGAAGGAGCTCGCGGACCAGATCCGCGGCGCGATCGGGAAGCTCGGCCGCGAGCCGGAGTTCCAGATGCCGGAGGACCCGCGGAACTCGATCCAGGCCTTCCTCGACACGGTGCCGGACATCCGCCGGTACCACGCCGAGCGCGGCATCCCGGACGACATCAGCTGGGCGACGCTCGCCGATCTCGGCCAGCAGATCAAGGTGAACCGGCGCACCCACGGCGACTACGGCCTGGAGACGCACTGGTGGATGACGATCCATTGGACCGGCCAAATCTATGCGCTCGGCCGGCTGCAGTACCTGCTCCACCAGGTCCCGGCCAACAAGCCGGTGCCCGGCACCGAGCCAGGTGAGTGGATCATCGGCGTACACATCCCGGAGACCGGTCCACTGACGCCCGAGCTGGTCGACGACAGCCTGCAGCAGGCGCGTGAGTTCTTCCCGCGGTACTTCCCGGAGTACCCGGTGCGGACGGCGAATCTCTGGTCGTGGCTGATCGACCCGTACCTGCTCGACAACCTGCCGCAGGACTCGAACATGGTGCAGTTCGGGCGCCGTTTCACGCCGTACGGGACGCCGACCGACAGCCAGGACAGCGCGATCTTCTTCACCTTCCGCACCCACGGCACCGACCGTCTCGACGAGCTCCCGCAGGACACCCGCCTGCAGCGGCTGGTCGTCGAGCGGATCAAGAACGGCGGCACCTGGCAGAGCGCGTACGGCTACCTGCGGCTATGACGGAGCGCGCGCGGTGCGCGGGGCCGTCGGTACGCCGTACTTCGTCAGCCAGCTGACCAGCTCGACGTTCGACACGCACCGTACGTCGGGTTGCGCGCAGGTCTGCGTGACGAACTCGGCGAGCGCGTCGGAGTACACGCTGTTGTTCCACCGGTTGAAGTGGTTGCCAAGGAACAGCGGCGGGTTGTTGCCCGCCCGCGACGTGGCGAGTGCCTGCCGGTAGGTCGCCAGGATCTGCGCCTTGAGCTTCGGTGCCTGCGCGACCGGTGCCTTTGTCGCCTTGTTCTGCGCGAACCACAGGTTGTAGTCCATCGTCAGCGTCGTCTTCTTCGTCCCGGCCAGCGTCACCGACTGGAGCGGGAAGTTCCACACCCCGTTCGCCTTCGCCGGCCAGGCGATCAGGCCGGTCGCGGATGCGTCGTACAGCATGCCGCGTTGCACCATCACGGACCGGTACGCGGCCTGGTTGCCCTCCAGGCACGGGGTGCGCATGCCCTTCACCGTGGCCGGGTCGAACGGCGGCGCGACGGTCTTCCCGGTCGCGAGTGACGGGCCGGTCCGGACCATTCGGTCGAACGCGTTCAGCTCGGCGCGCCACTGGGCGGCGGTCCAGCGGCCGACGCCGTTCTTGCCGCAGAAGTGGCCGTTCGCGTGGGTGCCGATCTCGTGGCCCTCGGCGATCGCCTCGCGTAGGACCTTGGTGCGCCCGACGATCCCGGCCGCGTCACCCCAGCCGATGTCGGACGCGCCGGGCTTCTTGGACGGCGGCCGGTAGTCGGTCCGGCGCGCCTCCGGGTAGAGGTACGGGCCGGAGAGGAAGAACGTCATCCGCGCGTCGACCTGCTTCGCGAGGGTCCGCCAGCGCGACCACAGCATCAGGTCGCCGGCGCCGTCGAACGACACCACGACGAACAGCGGCGGTTTGCCACTCGGCAGTTTCGCCGGGAACGAGCGCAGCACCGGGGCCGCGGCCGGCGGTTTGTTCGGTGCGGGTGTGGCCGACGGGCTGGGCTTCGACGGGCTGCTCGTGGGGCCGGCCGTGGGCTTGCCGGCGGGCTTGGTCGTGGTGGCACTGGAAGCGCTCTCCGGTGGTACGTCGGCGCATCCGGTCAGAACCGCCGCCAGTACGAGCGCAGCGGCCGCGAGGTTCACCCCAGGCCTCACCACGGGTCTAGGGACGCACGGAACTCCGCGAAGGTTCGCGCAGGACACGCGCCCGCGCGGAAACCGGAGCGAGGATCGTTACGCGGCTGTGATCTTCGCCGCACGCCGCCGGTTGGTGATCCGGCGAGTGATCTCGATGACCAGACCGATCACGCCGGCCAGACTGAGGCTGAACACGAGGCCCAGGAGATGGTCGTGCTGGAAGGCGTCACCACCGATGTAGCCGAGCAGGGCGACGTAGGTGTAGGCGACGGCCACCCCGGCGAAGGTGAAGACGAAGAACTTCTTGAACGAGTACCGCGTCGCGCCCGCGGTCAGCGTCGCGACCATCCGCGCGCCGGGCACGTAGCGGACCGTCATCAAGATGAGTCCGCCGCGCGAGTGCAGCGCGGCGGAGATCCGGTCGTAGATCTGCTGGCGACGCTCCTGGCGTTTCATCCACCGATGCAGCGCCGGTCCGGAGCCGCGACCCAGCAGGTAGCAGATCGATTCGCCGATCACCGACCCGGCCATCGCGACCGCGATCACCAACGGCAGATTCTGATGGCCGGCGGCCGCGGCCATGCCGGCCGTGATCACCATGCCTTCGCTGGGCACCACCGGGAACACCGCGTCGACCGCGGCAGCGACGAACAGCACGAGCAGCAGCCAATGCGAGGTCATCGCGGTGCCGAGCAGGTTACGCGCGACCTCCATCAACTCCGTCATCCCGTCCAGCATGCCATCCACTGTCAAGCCGACAGCGCTTTCACGGGTGTAATTCACCACTGTTCAGACCGGCTGTGGCCGAAGCAGTACGGGGAGTTCGCGGGCACTGCTGCGGTCACCCTACGTTCGGTGCAGCAGGGTGGTGAGTTCGGTGCGGGAGTGGATGCCGAGCTTCGCGTAGACCTTGCGGAGGTGGTACTCGACGGTCTTGGGGCTGAGGAACAGCCGGGCCGCGGCTTCGCGGATGCTGTTGCCGTCGGCGAGCAGTACGGCGATCTGGCGCTCCTGTGGGGTCAGCTCGTCCGCCGTGCTCGGCACTCGGCGTCTGGCGGTCTCCCCTGTCGCCTTCAGCTCGGCAGCGGCCTGGTCTGCCCAGTTGACGGCACCTAGCGCGTCGAAGCTCTCCACAGCGAGGCGTAGCTGAGTACGGGCGTCCACGCGGCGGCGTATGCGTCGCAGCCAGGCGCCGTATGCCAGCCGGGTCCGCGCCAGCTCGAACGCGTCCAGTGTCTCCTCGTGCCAACCGAGCGCGCATGCGAAGCCCTGCTCGCTGTTGTCGACGACACCACGCGCCCGGGCCGCGCGTGCCAGCGACCAGGGCTGTCCTTTCGCCTCGGCCAGAGCAGAGTGCTCCGATGACACCCGTTGCGCCTCCTGTACGCGCCCCAGCCGCAGATACACCTCGGCTAGAGCGTGTCTGACAAACATTGGGGCTGTTCGTTGAGAGCCTTGGTGTCGTGTCGAGGTTTCGGTTGTTGTCGGATGTGCAGTGGTCGTTG
>NZ_JBEZFT010000139.1:0-8946 GCF_040649595.1 Kribbella sp. NPDC048915
TGGGAGACGCGGGTCTTTGCCGCCTGGTTGGCGTATGGACCCGAGGCGGCGCTGGCGGGCGAGACCGCGCTCCGGCAGTACGGCGTGGCCGGCGATTGGGGTGACGTGGTTCGGTTGGAAGTACCGCACGAGCGCAGGCTGCGGCCCGAGGCAGGTGTCGTGCTGACCCGGTCGCGTGATTTCGCGCGCCGTGTGTTCGCGGTCCGCGAGCCGCCGATCGTCCGGATGGAAGTGGCGGTGCTGACGGTGGCGGCGCATCGGCCGCGGCTGGACGCCGCGGTCGCCCTGGTACTGGACGTTTGCCGGCAGCGGCGTACGACGCCGTACCGCCTGCTCACCGAACTGGACGCGATGGTCCGGCTGCCGCGCCGCAAGCTGCTGCGCGAAGTTCTGCACGACGCGACGGGCGGCGTCGAATCGTTCCTGGAGCTGACCTATCTGCGCAGGGTCGAGCGCGCCCACGGACTCCCGCCGGCCCGGCGGCAGGTCCGTGTCGCCGGGCGGACCGGGACGATCTACCGCGACAACGACTACGAGTACGGCCTCGCCGTCGAGTTGGACGGTCGTATCGGGCACGAGGAGGTCGGCTCCCAGTGGCGGGACATGCGACGGGACAACACCGCGCTCCTGGACGGGAAGGTCACACTTCGGTTCGGGTATCAGCTGGTTGCCGACCCGTGCTCAGCCGCCGCGCAAGTCGCTGCCGTGCTCCGATCCCGTGGCTGGCCCGGTCCCCCCGCCAGCTGCTCGCCCACGTGCACGGTCGGTGCGGATCTGGGGAGTGCAGCGCACCTGAAATGACTGGCAGAACTCCCCTAATCCCCGGGGTGGGTTGGTCAGGTGGAGATGTTGGCTTTGGAGCGTTCGGGAGTTGGCGTGGTGGGTGGCGGGGCGGATTCGAGTTGGATGTTCGGGGTGATGCGGTCGAGCCAGCGGGGCAGCCACCAGGCGCGGGGACCGAGCAGCGTCATCACGGCCGGGACCAGGACCATCCGGACGAGGCTGGCGTCGATCAGGACCGCGACCGCCATACCGACGGCCAGCATCTTGACGGTCGGGTCGTCGTCCAGGACGAAGCTGAGGAACACCGCGATCATGATCGCGGCCGCGGTGGTGATCACCCGGGCAGTCGCGCCGATCCCGATCGCCACCGCGCGGTGGCTGTCCCCGGTCGCGATCCACGCCTCGTGCACCCGGGACAGCAGGAACACCTCGTAGTCCATCGACAGCCCGAACACGATCGCGAACATCAGCATCGGCACGAACGACGGGATCGGCACCGTTTGGTCGATCCCGACCAGGGACGATCCCCAGCCCCATTGGAAGACCGCGACGATCACGCCGTACGCGGCGCCGACCGACAGCAGGTTGAGGACCGCGGCCTTCACCCCGATCAGCAGCGAGCGGAACGCGACCGTCAGCAACACGAACGCGAGCAGCACCACAGCCCCGATCAACCACGGCATCCGGCTGCCCACCTTCTCGGTGAAGTCGACGTACCCGGCGGTGGTCCCGACGACGTACGTCGGCTCCTGCTGCCCGGACAGGACATCGTCGCGGATTCGGTTGACCAGGTCCTCGGTCTCCGCCGAGGAGGGCGAGGTCGTCGGGATGACGTTGATGATCGAGGTGGTCCCCGCGCTGTTCGTGCTGGGCGGCTGGACGGCCGCGACGCCTTCGGTCTTCTGCAAGGTGCTCTGCAGGCCGCTGAGTAGTGCTTGTTTGTCGGCCGAGCTCTCCGACGGCAGCTGTACGACGACCGTCAACGGACCGTTCGCGCCCGGCCCGAAGCCCTGCGCGATCAGGTCGTACGCCTTGCGGCTGGAGTCCTGCGGTGGATCGGTGCCCGCGTCGAGCTGACCGAGGTTCATCCAGAAGAGTGGGATCGCCAGGATCACCAGAACGAGCGTGGCGACGATGCCGTACGGCCACGGGCGGTCGCTGACTCGGCGGCCCCAGCGGGCGAACGCGCTCTGCTCGTGCTTGGCATCGCGACGTTCCCGCTCCTCCGCGCGATGCTGCGCCACGGCTTTCGCGTCGGCAAGTTCGGCCTCCACCTGGCGTTCCTCGACCAGGTGCTTGCGGTCCTTCCGGTTCAGCACGGTGAGCTTCGCCAGCCCGAGCAGGGCGGGGATCAGCGTGAGTGCCGCGAGGACGGTGAACGCGACGACGATCGCCGACGAGAGTCCGAGTGCGCCGACGAACGGTACGCCGGACACGTACAACCCGAGGATCGCGATCACGACGGTGCCGCCGGCGACCAGGATCGCGGCGCCCGACGTGGACTCGGCCCGCCCGACGGAATCGACAACGTCCATGCCGTCGTCGAGTTGCTCGCGATGGCGTGACACCAGGAACAGCCCGTAGTCGATCGCGACACCGAGTCCGAGCAGGGTCGCCACCGTCGGCGCGGTCACCGGGAGGTCCTTCGCCGCGGCCAGCAATCCGAGGATCGCGAGGCCGCCACCGACGCTGAAGACCGCCGACACCAGCGGCAGACCGGACGCGACGATCGACCGGAACATCAGGAACAACAGCAGCAGCGCCAATCCGAGGCCGATGGCTTCCGACGGGGCATCGTCGGGCTGTTTCCCGATCTGCCCGGCGCCGCCGCCGTACTCGACCTCGAGGCCGGCCGCCCGCGCCGGTTGCGTGGCCGCGTCGAGTTGGTCGACGTACGAACTGTCGAGCGAGGCGGGCACCACCGAGAACGAGACCGGCGCGTTGACGATCGTGCCGTCCTTGGAGATGTACGCCGTCTGCGAGGTCGCGAGCGGATCGGTCGCGGTGACCACGTCCGGCAACTTGGCGACTGCGGCCATCGACGACTGGACCGCGTCCGCCTGCTCGGCCACAGTCCCGGAGGAGGCGTGGAAGACGATCGAGCCCGAGTACCCGCCGGCCTGCGGGAAGTCCGCGTTCAGGACGTCCAAACCAGCGGATGATTCACTGCCCGGAACCGTGTAGTTGTTGACGTACGTGCCGCCGAACGCCGCCCGCAGGCCGAACAACCCGACCACGACCACGAGCCAGCCGACGATCACGAACCAGTGGAACCGCGCCGCGCCGCGGCCGAGGCGCTCGAGAAAAGCATGCACGGGTGCCCCCTCCCCCTGGGCACCCCCCAGGCGACGGCGACGCCCCGTCGGCCCCTGCAGTGAATGTAAGACGGGGCGGTCCGGGCTCACAACCCCCGGCAGCGCGCGGTCACGGACCGCCTGCGCTCGCTGGCACAGCGCAGCTCAACGAACCAGCGAACCGTCAGCCGCCGGCGACACTGGGCAGGACGAGCAGTTCGTCACCGGGGGTGAGCGGGGTCTGCAGGCCGGACAGGTCGCGGATGTTGTCGTTGCCGAGGTAGATGTTCACGTGCCGGCGGACCGCGCCCTGCTCGTCGGTGAGCCGGCGGCGGAGCGCCGGGTGACTGGATTCGAGCGCGGCGAAGACCGAGGCGACGGTCGAGGGACCGTCGACCTCGAGCTCCACCCGGTCGGCGCCGTCCGCGAACGGCCTCAGCACCGTGGGCAAACAGACCGCGACCTTGCCTGGCTCTGCTGCTGACTCTGAGACTGGCATCGGCGTCAGCCCACGACCGCGGCGCGCACGGCCAGGATGTCGGGCAGGTGCCGAGCGACCTCGACCCAGTGCTCGCCGGCGTCGGCACTCGCGTAGACACAGCCGTCGCGCGTCCCGACGTACACCCCGGCCGGGTCGGCGGTGTCGGTGGACATCGCATCGCGCAGCACCGGCGCATACGACGTACCGGGCAGGCCGTCGGCCAGCTCCTCCCAGGTGTTGCCGGCGTCGCGGGAGCGGAACACCCGGCACTTGGCCTCGGTCGGGATCCGGTTCGCGTCGGCGACCAGCGGGAACACGTACACGGTTTCGGGCTCGTGTGGGTGGACGACGATCGGGAAACCGAAGTCCGACGGCAGCCCGTCCGCGATCGACTTCCAGACGTCGCCGCCGTCGTCCGTGCGGTACACGCCGTGGTGGTTCTGCGCGAACATCCGCTCCGGCGCGGCGGGGTGCGCGGCCACCTTGTGGACGCACTGCCCGAACTCCGGGAACGGGTCAGGGAAGAACTTGGCCTGGATGCCCTTGTTCGCCGGGGACCAGGTGGCGCCGCCGTCCGTGGTCCGGTAGACGCCGCCGGTGGACATCGCCACGCTCACGCGATCGGGATCGGTCGAGTGCGGTACGACGGTGTGGATCGCCGCGCCGCCGAACCCGGCACCCCACTCCTTGCGGTGCGGGTGGTCCCACAGCCCGCGGACGAGCTCGAAGGTCACTCCCCCGTCGGTCGACTTCCACAGCGCCTGCGGCTCGGATCCGGCGTACACGACACCTGGCTGATCGGCCGGACCGGGCTGGATCTGCCAGACCCGCTCGAGCGAGGCTTCGGCGTCCTCGGGGAAGCCGATCGAGCCCTCCGGCGGCTCCGCCCAGGTCTTGCCGAGGTCGTCGGAGTGGAAGACCGCGGGACCCCAGTGCTCACTGGTGCCGCCGACGAACAGGCGCGGTTGGTCTCCACGAGTGTCGATGCCCACGGCGTACACACCCTGCATTTCGAACTCCGGCACCGGCCCGTCCAGCTGCCACTCGGTGCGGGCAGCGTCGCTCCGGCCGATCCACAGCCCTTTCTTGGTGCCGATCAGCAGTACAGCCTCGGACATCGTTGTCCCTTCCTTCGCTCCGTCAGCGTGGCGGACCAGCCACGACATTGATCAGCGGTTCCCCGGACGCGTAGCGCTCCAGCTGGGCCCGCACGAGCCGGGCGACCCGCGGCGCGAACGCGGTCGACGCGCCACCGCGGTGCGGGTTGATCAGTACATTCGGAGCAGACCACAACGGGTGTCCGGCAGGCAACGGCTCAGGGTCGGTGACATCGAGCGCGGCCCGGATCCGCCGGGTGCCGAGCTCGGCCAGCAGCGCGTCGGTGTCCACGACGACGCCGCGGGCCACGTTCACCAGCAGGGCACCGTCCTCCATGCTCGCGAGGAACTTCGCGTCCACCATCCTGGTGGTCTCCGGCGTCGCCGGCGTCAGCAGCACCACGACGTCCGCGCGCGGCAGCAGCTCGGGCAGGTCGTCGATCGGATGGACGCCGTCGCGCGCGCGGCGGGCGACCCGGATCAGGTCGCACTCGAACCCGGTCAACCGCCGCTCCAGCGCTTCGCCGATCGCGCCGTACCCGAGAATCAGCACCGTCCGGTCCGCGAGCGAGTCGTCGACCTGGTCGTACGACGCCGGCCAGACCTGGCGGTCCTGGTCACGCACCGCACGCGGCAGATTCCGGTACGACGCCAGGATCAGCCCGACCGCGAGCTCGGCCGTGGACGCGTCGTGCACGCCGCGCGCGTTGCACAACGTCACGCCCTCGGTCAGCCGCGCCTGCGCGTGCTCGAAGCCGGCGGTCTGCAACTGCACGACCTTCAGCGCGGGCATGTCGCGGATGACGTCGAACACGTCGCCGCCGCCCATGTAGCTGGGCACGTAGAACTCCACTTGGTCGAGCGACGCCGGCCGCTCACCCCCGGCGTAGAACTCCACGTCGAACCCCGCGGGCACCCCGCCGAGGAACCCGTCCGGGTCCTCCCACGGAAGCCATGCCTTCACCACGTCAGCCATGTCTCAGAACCTACTCGTGCCCTCGGACAGTTTTGAACTCCCGTGCCTGATCGAATGCTCCGTCGTACATTGGATCGGTGCCTTCGACATCGGATGTGGGAGCCGCGGTCGCGCACGATGAAGCCGTCGCGCGGCTGCGGGAGTCGTATGCGGCGATCCCGCCGGGCGCGCCGGTCCGGCTGGCGAAACGCAGTTCGAACCTGTTCCGCCCGCGGACCGCGATCGATCGGCCGGGGCTGGACGTCTCGAAGCTGACCGGCGTGATCGGTGTCGACCCGGCCGCCCGCACCGCCGACGTTCAGGGCATGTGCACGTACGAGGACCTGGTCGCGGCGACCCTGCGGTACGGCCTGACACCGATGGTCGTGCCGCAGCTGAAAACGATCACTCTCGGCGGCGCGGTCACCGGCCTCGGCATCGAGTCGTCGTCCTTCCGCGCCGGCCTGCCGCACGAGTCGGTGCTCGAACTGGACATCCTCACCGGCGCCGGCGAGGTCGTCACCGCGCGACCGTCCGGCGAGCACGCGGACCTGTTCCGGATGTTCCCGAACTCCTACGGCACGCTCGGGTACGCGACCCGGTTGCGCATCGAGCTCGACCGCATCTCGCCGTACATCGCCTTGCGGCACGTCCGGCTCGACCTCGACGCGCTGGCGCCGGCCGTTGCGGAGATCGTTGCCTCGGGCACGTACGACGGAGAGCCGGTGCACTTCGTCGACGGAGTCGCCTTCAGCCCTGCGGAGGCGTACCTGACGCTGGGCCGCAACAGCGACGCCGCGGTCCGGACCAGCGACTACACCGGCCAGCAGATCTACTACCGGTCGATCCAGCAGCGACAGACCGATTTCCTCACCGCGCACGACTACCTCTGGCGCTGGGACACCGACTGGTTCTGGTGTTCGGCAGCGTTCGGTGTGCAGAAGCCCGTCGTACGGCGGTTGTGGCCGCGGCGCTGGCGGCGAAGCGATGTTTTCCACAGGATCGTCGGCTTCGAGAACCGGCACCAGGTCGCCGCGCGGATCAACCGGCGGCGCGGGCGGCCCGAGCGTGAACGGGTCGTCCAGGACGTGGAGATCCCGGTCGGCCGGCTGGCGGACTTCCTGCGCTGGTTCGACGCCGAGGTCGGCATGCGGCCGGTCTGGCTGTGCCCGCTGCGGCTGCGTGGATCGGAGTCCTGGCCGCTGTACCCGCTGAAGCCCGGTGAGACGTACGTGAACGTCGGCTTCTGGGGCACCGTCCCGATCGCGCCAGGTGCGGCCGACGGCGACGTCAACCGCCGTATCGAGCAGGCCGTCACCGACTTCGGCGGCCACAAGTCGCTGTACTCCGATGCCTACTACGACCGTGACACCTTCGACCGGCTCTACAACGTCGCAGCGCTGGACGAGGTGAAGAAACGCTACGACCCCGACGCCCGGCTCACCGGGCTCTACGAGAAGGCGGTGACGCGCCGATGACGACGCTTGCGACCCAGGTATCGATCGCCGAAGCTCTCGACACCGTGATCCCGGGCGGTCCGCCGTTCCGGTTCTCGGCGTACGACGGCAGCGCGACCGGCCCCGCGGACTCGCCGATCGAGATGCACCTGGCCAACGAGCGCGGGCTGTCCTACATCCTGACCGCGCCCGGCGACCTCGGGCTGGTGCGCGCGTACGTGATGGGCGACCTGGAGATCACCGGCGTCCATCCCGGCAACCCGTACGACCTGATGCGGCTGATCCTCGACCAGTTCCACTTCCAGCGGCCGAAGGCGGTCGAGGCGCTGCGCATCGTCCGCGGTCTCGGCTGGAGCCACCTCAAGCCACCGCCTCCGCCGCCCCAGGAGCACCTGCCGAAATGGCGCCGTACCTTCGAGGGACTACGGCACTCGAAGGCGCGCGACCGGGCCGCGATCCACCACCACTACGACGTGTCGAACACCTTCTACGAGTGGGTGCTCGGGCCTTCGATGACCTACACGTGCGCCGTCTTTCCGCGCGCCGACGCCTCGCTCGAGGAAGCGCAGTACGAGAAGTACGACCTGGTCGCGCGCAAACTCGACCTCAAGCCGGGAATGCGACTGCTCGACGTCGGCTGCGGCTGGGGCGGCATGGTGCGGCACGCGGCCCGCGAGTACGGCGTGACCGCGCTCGGTGTCACGTTGTCCGCGGCGCAGGCCGAATGGGCCGCCGCGGCGATCAAGCGCGACGGGCTCGAGGACCGGGCCGAGGTCCGGTACCTGGACTACCGTGACGTCCCCGAACGCGACTTCGACGCGATCAGCTCGATCGGGCTCACCGAACACATCGGGGTGCGCAACTACCCGTCGTACTTCGGATTCCTGCTGGACCGGTTGAAGCCCGGCGGCCGGCTGCTCAACCACTCCATCACCCGGCCCGACAACCGCTTCCGCCACACCGGCGCGTTCATCGACCGCTACATCTTCCCCGACGGTGAACTGATCGGCTCCGGCCGCATCATCACCGAAGCCCAGGACGCCGGCTTCGAGGTCCGCCACGAGGAAAACCTCCGCGAACACTACGCGCTGACGTTGGCCGCCTGGAACGAGAATCTGGTCGCCCACTGGGACGAGGCGGTCGCCGAGGTAGGCCCCGAAACCGCCAAGATCTGGGGCCTCTACCTCGCCGCCAGCCGAGCCGGCTTCGAACACAACACCATCCAACTCCACCAGGTCCTGGCGGTGAAACCAGACGACCGAGGCAACGCCCACTTCCCCCTCCGCCCCACCTGGTGAGGCCCTGAGCGCTGGAAGTAGCCGCTGTCTCTGTGCGGCAGTTGGTCGCTGATCTCGCGGTCAACAAGAGGCGGGATCACCGACGCGCGTGCGCAGCCATCCTGCCTCCCAACTCGAAGAGATATCCGGCTCTTGTGGCTGATCCGTAGGTGGGCCTGAGTGACCGGGGCGGTGCCCGCGCTGCACGACCGCGCGTCCCCGCAGCCGGGGCTTGAGCCCCGACCCGGGGACAGCGAACACGCATTCGGGACCTTGCACCCCAGCCCGGGACCTTGCACCCCCGCCCGGGACCTTGGACAAGCAATAACCAGTCCACACCCACCACACCCTGTCCAAGCTCCCGTCTTCAGCCCGGCACGACCACCGGCGCCACGACCGGCGCAGCCGACCTCATACGAGCAGATCTCCGCACGAGTTGGGGGGTTCTTCACCGGTGTACCAGCGAAGAACCCCGCCCCCAACGCGCGCGGGATATCCACTCGTACGCCGTGCCGCGGCCGAAGGAGGTTTTTGGGTTTCCGCCGCACGGTGGGTTCACCCACCGTGTTGTGGGTTCCGCACCCTTCACACCGGTCAGGAAC
>NZ_JBEZFT010000140.1:0-7833 GCF_040649595.1 Kribbella sp. NPDC048915
GTCCCGTGCCAGGGGCCACAGCTGAGCGTGAACCAGACACCGAACACACCCGCCCCGCACCACACTAACTGTCGAGCGTGCACACCTTCGGGCCGTGCATCAATCATCTAGGAGGATTTTCCGCGTGACAGTGGAGGATTCTGCCCCGCCATAGGCAGAAAACCCTCCATAGATCCACGGTGACAACACAATCCCCACGCGCGCTTACCCCAACGCCTCATCACGCCGGCCATGCTCACCCCGGGCGGCGACCTACTACACCCTCCGCCGGCAGAAGCCGACCTACACCTCAGTCAGGAGACCCGGATATCCGCTCCTGTTGGGGGTTGTCTGCTCGTACGCCAACGGAGAACCCCCAACACGAGGGGTCAACCCATCCTGTCCCCACGCCCTCGTCACCCCGGCTCTCCCGCACGCAGACGGCGACCGACCACACCCTCCGCCGGCAGGACCCGACCCGCACCTCAGTCAGAAGGCCCGGATGAGCTCAGCTGACGCGGGTCCAGGTGGGGCCTTCGGGGGTGTCGGTGACCTGGACGCCGAGCTCGGTGAGCTCTGCGCGGATCGCGTCGGCGCGGGCCCAATCCCTTGCGGCCCGGGCCGCTTCGCGGTCCGCGACCAGTTGTTCGACCGCGGCCTCGTCGACGGCAGGTAGCTCGCTCTTCGGCTCGAGATCGGCCGGCGTGAGCGTGCCGAACGGCAGCCCGAGGACGGCGGCGCTCGCGGCGACGACGGCTCGCTGGCCCTGCTCGGTCAGTGCCTGATCGCGCAGCGACTCCTGCAGCAGCGCGAGCACCCGCGGCGTGTTGAGGTCGGAGCTGATCGCCTCGTCGATCTGCTCGATCACCCTGACGGCGGCCTCGTCGTCGCCGGCCGCGGCGCGGGCCTCGGCCACGGTCGTCACGGACGGCAGCTCGCCGAGTGCCGCCGTACGACGGACCAGCCGGCGCAGCGTGTTCTGCGCGCTGTCCAGCCCGCTCGTCGTGAACTCGAGCTGGGCCCGGTAATGCCCGCCGAGCAGGTACAACCGGTACGCGAGCGGGTGGTAGCCCTGCTCGGCCAGCACACTCACGGTCAGGACGTGTCCCGCGGACTTGGAGATCTTCGCCGAGTCGAGCTGCAGGAACTCGTTGTGCAGCCAGAACTTCACCCACGGCTGCCCGTCCCCGAGGTACGCCTCGCTCTGCGCGATCTCGTTGACGTGATGCAGCTGCCGGTGGTCGATCCCGCCGGTGTGGATGTCGAAATGCTCGCCGAGCAGCAGCATGCTCATCACCGAGCACTCCAGATGCCAGCCGGGCGCACCCCAGCCCCACGGCGAGTTCCAGCGCATCGCCCGCAGCTGGCCGGGCGGCTCGGCGCGCCACAGTGCGAAATCGGTCTTCGAGCGTCGGCCGGGTACCTCCTCGACGCGGGCCCCTTCGAGCTGGGCGTTGCGGTCGATCAGGCCGAGCTCGCCGTACGTCGGGTCCTTCGAGGTGTCGAAGTACAGCCCGGACTCGATCTCGTAGGTGTACCCGCGCTCGACCAGGCGCTGCGCGAACTCGATCATCTCGTCGACGTACTGCGTGGCGCGCGGATAGTGGTGCGCGGGCAGGATGTTCAGCCGGTCCAGGTCGGCGAAGAACGCCTCGGTGTACATCGCCGCGATCTCCTCGACCGAGCGGCGTTCGCGGGCGGCCGCGACCTCGAGCTTGTCCTCGCCGAGTTCGGCCTCCGCGACCGCGTGGCCGACGTCGGTGATGTTGATGACGTGCTCGACCTGGAGCCCCTTCCACAGCAGCGCCCGGCGCAGCGTGTCCGCGAACGTGTACGCGCGCAGGTTGCCGATGTGGGCGTAGCTGTAGACCGTCGGGCCGCAGGTGTACAGCTTGACGATGCCGTCCGCGGCGGGAGTGAAGTCCTCGACGCGACGTCCGAGCGAGTTGAACAGCCGTAACGGCGCTGACCGGGTGTCCACCCGCGCGATGCTACCGGTCGAAGAGTGAGATGACCTCGGGGCAGCCATGGACAACGCGTGCCGAAGTGAGTACGGTCCGTAAACGGCGTCCGCTCTACGCCACCCTTCGACGGTGAGGTGCCGCCCGCCAGTGGCGCCTCGCTGGTGTGTGGGCAGAGCAGGCTGCGGCGGTCCGTCACGGCCTGATGGGGGCCCATTCACCCAGGTGGGGTGGTCAACGACACTCACTCGTTGACCGCCCCACCGGTTCAACCTTGTTGCCAGGTCTTCAGCAAGTGTTTGTTAGCCGGCCGCCCATCCGGGGCAGACTTACCGGCGTTCGGTCCCCACCCGCCCCTGGGAGTCACCGTGTCCCGACATTTCCGTCCGGTCGTGCTCGTCACCGTCGTCCTGGCCCTGCTCGGCTTCGGCATCACCCCGTCGAACGCCGCGACCGCGATCTCCGTGAGTACGGCGATCGGTCGGCAGGACGGCTCGGTCGCCTCCGTCACCGGGTACGTGGTCGGTCAGCCGACCGCGACCAGCACCGTGGTCCGCAGCAACTTCCCGAACGACTACGCGCTGGCGCTGGCCGACTCGGCGTCCCAGACCAGTACGTCGGCGATGCTCTACGTGCAGATCCCGTCCGCGTTCCGCGCGTCGTACGGGCTGCAGAGCAACCCGGGTCTGCTCGGTACGCGGATCACCGTCACCGGCACGCTCACGGCGTACTTCTCGCACGCGGGCCTGAAGAACGCGACCGCCTTCAGCGGCGGCGGCTCGTCGGATCCCGGGCCCGATCCGGGTGACTACTACGCCGGCACCGAGGGCAAGACCGGGTCTGCGCTGAAGGCTGCGCTGCACACGATCATCTCGGACCAGACCAAGCTCAGCTACGACCAGGTCTGGAACGCGCTGAAGGTCACCGACCAGGATCCGAACAACAGCAACAACGTGATCGAGATCTACTCCGGCCGCTCGATCGCGAAGAGCAGCCAGGGCGGCGACGCCGACGACTGGAACCGCGAACACGTCTGGGCCAAGTCCCACGGCGACTTCGGCACCGCGACCGGACCGGGCACCGACATCCACCACCTCCGCCCGGAGGACGTCACGGTGAACTCGGCACGCGGCAACCTCGACTTCGACAACGGCGGTACGTCGGTCGCGCAATGCTCGGGCTGTACGGCGGACTCGGACTCGTTCGCGCCGCGCGCGGCGGTCCGCGGTGACGTGGCGCGGATGATCTTCTACATGGCGGTGCGCTACGAGGGCGACGACGGGTTCGCGAACCTCGAGTTGAACAACTCGGTCGGCAACGGCAGCGCGCCGTACATCGGCAAGCTCTCGGTGCTGAAGGCCTGGGCCGCGGCCGACCCGCCGGACGCGTTCGAGCGGAACCGCAACGAGGTCATCTACAGCCAGTTCCAACACAACCGGAACCCGTTCATCGACCATCCGGAGTGGGTCGCCGCGATCTGGCCGTGAACAGGGCGGCAACCGGTCCAGTGGGTCCGGCCCGATCGCGCACACTTGGGCGGAAACGGGCGGAAAAGCTGGCCCCTGCACCGGTCCGCTGCCACGCTCTGGACCATGCGAATCAAACGAGTACTTGCGGCGGTGCTGGCTGCGCCGCTCGCAGGAGTCATGCTCGGTGGTGCGCCGGCCGCCCAGGCCGCCCCGGATCCCTTCCTGACCATCTCTCAGGTCACCCTCGACCGCACGTCGGTCGCGGTGTCCGGCCTGAACACCTACCCCGTCAACGTCACCGTCAAGGGCGGCTACCACTCCGGTGAGCCGGCCGACGACGGCCTCGTCCTGAACGTCCTGCTCAAGCGCACCGGCGGCACCGGCCCGCGGGACTCGATCGTGTCCGCGGACCTCCGGCGGACCGCCGGCACGCTCGCGAACGGCACCTGGACCGGCCGTCTGAACGTGGCCTCGACTGCGAACGGCACGTTCAAGGTCACCGGCGTGATGACCGGTCCGTACGGCGGCCCCGGTGGCGGCACGCCCCTCGATCCGACGCCGTACGCCGGCCAGACGCTGACTGTGAAGGGGACGAACCTGCCGAGGATCACCGTGTCGGTGAATCCGAAGGTGGTGCCGTGGGGCAAGCCGTACACGATCACGTGGGCGGTCACGAACACCGCGACCGGGAAGCCGTACGGCACCCGGATCCCGATCGGCCTCGGCGTCGACACTCCGTGCGCCGAGGGCGGCAGCCCGCTGTACCGGACCGGGACGAACGGTCTGATCACCAAGTCGTACACAGCCGCTGACGGCCGCATGCTGAACTGCGCGCATCTCTACACCGACCCGTACTACATCGCCGGGCAGTGGTTGTTCGTGGCGCACCCGGCCGTCGTGTCGGCGACGCCGTCGAAGACCAGCGCACCGGTCGGGACGGTTGTCCCGGTCAACGGTTCGGTCTACCAGGTGAACTCGTGCCCGGTGCACCTGCAGCGTTTGTACGGCGCTTCCCAGTGGCGGACCGTCAACTCCGGGTCGGTACGACAGTCCGGGCGGTTCACGCTCACCGCGCAACCGGCGTACCGCGGGCTGATTCCGTACCGCGCCCACTTCCCGACCTGCGGCAGTGTCGTCGCGGGCTTCAGCAAGACGTTCTACCTCCGAGGGACGTGATGATGAAACGCCGACTTCTCGCGGCGCTAGCCGCCGTACCGCTGGTGCTCGCGCTGTTCCCGGCCGCTGCCGAGGCCGCGCCGGATCCAGATCTGAAGATCGACTCCGTCACGCTGAACAAGACCGGTGTCGCGGTCAGCGGCCTCAACACCGCGCCGGTCACGGTCACCGTGAAGGGCAGCTACGACACAGGCAGTCCGGACGACAGCAAGACGACGGTGAACGTCATCCTCGAACGCACCGGCGGCACCGGCATGCAGCGGACGCTGTTCTCCACCAACCTGCCGCGGCTGGCGAACGGCACCTGGAGCGGACCGCTGCACGTACCGTCCACAGCGAACGGGACGTTCAAGGTGACCGGCGTGCTGACCGGCCCGTTCTTCCCCGGCAGCGGGAGCATGACCGACCCGACGCCGTACGCCGGTCCCTCGCTCGCGGTCACTGGGACGCACCAGCCGAAGATCACCGCATCGGTGTCCCCGAAGGTCGTCCCGTTCGGCTCCCCCTTCAAGATCACCTGGGCCGTCACCGACGCCCAGACCGGGAAGCCGTACGGCTCGCGGCTGCGCGTGGCCCTGGGGACCGACAACATCTGCGCGGAGTACTTCGGACCCGGCTACACCGATCTCACCGGGACCAACGGTCTGCTGACGAAGTCGTACGCCGCCTCGGCCGCCGACTGGGTGAACTGCCTCCTGCTGCCCGGCAATCCGGCGTCGAACGGCGGCCTCGGACTCGTCGTCGCCCGGCCCGGCGTGGTCTCCGCGGCACCGTCGAAGACCAGCGCGCCGGTCGGCACGATCGTCCCGGTCAACGGCTCGGTGATGGGTGCGCCGTCCGCGTGCAAGGTCCAGTTGCAACGGCTGTACGGCGCCTCGCAGTGGCGGACCGTCGGCACCGGCGCGATCCGGCAGAGCGGACGGTTCACCCTGAGCGCGCAACCGGCGTACAAGGGCCAGATCCCGTACCGCGTCTACTTCCCGAAGTGCGGGCACTACCTCGCCGGGGTCAGCCGCGTCTTCTCCATCCGAGGGGTGTGACCTGATGCGCCGTCTGCTCGCTCTGCTGCTCGCTGTGCCGCTGCTGGCCGCTCCGCTGTCGGCGGTACCGCTGCCGGCGGGGGCCGCGCCGGACCCGGACCTGCACATCGAGTCGGTGACGCTGAACAAGACCAGCGTTGCCGTGAGCGGGTTGAACACGGCGCCTGTCACGGTCACGGTGACGGGGTCGTACGCCACCGGTCGTCCGGACGACAGCGACGCGCCGGTGAACGTCATCCTCGAACGCACCGGTGGCGCCGGTCAGGCCGACCGGCTGATCTCCACCGATCTGGTCCGCAACAAGGCGGCCGGGACGTGGAGCGGACCGCTCCACGTCCCGTCGACGGCGAACGGCACCTTCAAGGTGACCGGCGTGATGACCGGTCCGTTCTTCCCACCGAGCCCGCCGATGACCGACCCGACACCGTACGCCGGTCCGTCGATCACCGTCACCGGCACGCACCAACCGAAGATCACCGCGCTGGTGACGCCGAAGGTGGTGCCGTTCAACTCGCCGTACACGATTCGCTGGGCGGTCACGGACGCGCAGACGGGTAAGCCGTACGGTTCGCGGCTCCGCGTGTTCCTCGGCACCGACAGCGGGTGTGTCGAGTACTTCGGTGGCCGCTCCACGCACCTGACCGACACCAACGGCGTCGTGACGAAGGCCTACCCGGGCGGTTCGTGGATGCCCATCACGTGTCTGCTACTTCCGGGCAATCCAACGGCGAACGGTTGGCTCTCGTTCGTCCCGGCGCGGCCGGCGATTGTGTCGGCGGCGCCGTCGAAGACCAGTGCGCCGGTCGGGACCGTTGTCCCGGTCAACGGTTCGGTCGCGGGTGCGCCGTACAAGTGTCCGGTGCATCTGCAGCGGCTGTACGGCGCATCGCAATGGCGGACCGTCAGCTCCGGCGCCGTGCGGCAGTCCGGGCGGTTCACCGTGAGCGCGCAACCGGCGTACCGCGGCCTGATCCCTTACCGGGTCTACTTCCCGGCGTGCCGCTCGTATGTCGCGGGCGCCGGCAAGACCTTCTACATCCGCGGAACCTGAGCGCGGCTCGGGCGGGTGGGTTAGGCTGAGTTAGGTGAGCCTAACTTCCCCGCCCGAGAGGACTCGCGTGACCACCACCGAACCCC
Source organism: Kribbella sp. NPDC048915 (assembly GCF_040649595.1). Classification (NCBI taxonomy): domain Bacteria; kingdom Bacillati; phylum Actinomycetota; class Actinomycetes; order Propionibacteriales; family Kribbellaceae; genus Kribbella; species Kribbella sp. NPDC048915. The sequence continues at coordinate 6,763 of NZ_JBEZFT010000140.1, forward strand.
GCCGCAACCGCGTCTGCAAGCGCGCCGTCGTCCTCCGGACCGAGCGGATCACTCCGCACATGATCCGGGTCGTACTCACCTCCGACGACTTCGCGGACAACGGCTTCACCGACCACTACGTGAAGCTGCTGTTCTGCAAGGACGGCGTCGAGTACCCGGAGCCGCTGGACATGGGCGTAGTCCGTGAGACCTACCCCGCCGAGGACTGGCCGACCATGCGGACGTACACGGTCCGGCACTGGGACGAGGCGACCCGCGAACTGACCATCGACTTCGTGCACCACGGCGACGAGGGTGTCGCGGGTCCGTGGGCGGCGTCCGCGCAGCCGGGGGACGTGCTGTGGTTCAACGGTCCCGGTGGCGCGTACTCGCCGGATCCGGCTGCCGACTGGCACCTCCTGGTGGGCGACGAGAGCGCCCTGCCCGCCATCGGTTCTGCGGTCGAGCAGTTGCCGCCGGGAGTGCGTGCCACAGTGCTGGTCGAGGTGGCCGACCCGTCCGAGGAGCAGAAGTTCGGCGGCTCCGGCGACCTTGACGTCCGCTGGTTTCACCGCGCGGGTGCGGGTGGTGGACGCGGTGACGCCCTGGTGGCCGCCGTGGAGGCGCTTGACTTCCCCAACGGCACGGCGCACGTCTTCGTCCACGGCGAGGCCGGCTTCGTCTTCCGCATCCGCAAGAACCTCTTCCAGGACCGCGGCCTCCCCCGCGACCAGGTCTCGCTCTCCGGCTACTGGCGTCTCGGTAAGAACGAAGACGGCTGGCAAGCCGAAAAGCGCGACCTCGCCCGCCAGAACCCCTCCACCTGACCCCGGACCCATCTCGCCGGCGTAACTCCTACCCGAAGGGGTATCCGGCCCTTGTGACCCGAAGGGGTATCCGGTTCTTGTGACCGATCCGCGGGTGGGTCCGGGCCCGGGTGCCTGAGGGCCCGGGCCCGGGTGACCGAGTCGGCGCCCGCGCTGGACGGCCGCGCTGGACGGCCGCGCTTGTCCCCGCACGGTGGGTTCACCCATTGTGTTGTGGGTTCCTGACCCGTGTGAAGGGTGCGGAACCCACAACACCGTGGGTGTA
>NZ_JBEZFT010000141.1:0-413 GCF_040649595.1 Kribbella sp. NPDC048915
CCGCCGCGGACAGCAGGTCCGCGGTGTCGAGCTCATCCAGATCCGATTCGAACATGTGTTCTAGTGTAGGTCACGGGATGGTCACGCGCAAATCGGTTTCGGGGTTGATTTGCCTTGTATAGAAGGGGTTTCGTGCTTGCGGGAGGTGCGGCTGCGGGTCGAGGGTGGGTGGGCCCGGAGTGGGCACGACGGACGATCGGCAGGCCAGGGCCAGGGCCAGGGCCAGGGCCAGGGCCAGGGCGTGGGCGTGGGCGAGGGGCGGGACGAGGAGTCAGGCCCAGTGCCAGGCGGTCAGGGGGGCGCGGCCGGCGCCAGCGCGAGGCGCGGATGTGGGTTGGAAACCGAGCCGCGCGAGCGCGACGAGCCTACGAAGGAGCGAGTTCGGTGGCGCGCCCGGCCGTACGAGTGCGCCG
>NZ_JBEZFT010000141.1:512-7731 GCF_040649595.1 Kribbella sp. NPDC048915
GGTGCGAGGTGGGCGCCGTGGTGTGAGTTCGGCGGTGCGAGGTGGGCGCCGTGGTGTGAGTTCGGCGGTGCGAGGTGGGCGCCGTGGTGTGAGTTCGGCGGTGCGAGGTGGGCGCCGTGGTGTGAGTTCGGCGGTGCGAGGCAGACGCCGCGGTGTGAGTTCAGCGGTGCGCATGAGTGGGTGCGAGTCGAGTAGCGCGAGCGCTGCCGCTCACCCGGCCAGGCCGGCAATACAGTGCTCCCCGTCCTTGCAGAACGCCCCACGGCCGCCACCCATCCCAACACCGATTCCGGCTGCCGGGGACCCGCCACCACCACCCGGGAAACCGGGCACCTCGGAAACGATTCCAGAATTTGCCGCCGAGCTATGTACAGCGGGTCCTGAGGTTGTTACTGTCCGGGCTGATTTGACATCGATGTCAACCTCAGGGAGTGGTCGCGATGGTTTCGAGACGTGCGTTCCTGGCGGGCAGCGGTGCGGTGACGGCGGGGGGACTCGGGCTGGTTCCGGGCCTCGCATCCGCGGCACAAGCTGCGGTTTCATCGACGTCCGGCAGCCCCGCTCGGCTGCTGCCGGTGTTCAACCGCCCAAGGCACCTGGATTACGGCGACGTGAGCAGACTCAGCGGGGGAGACCAGACCCTGCTGACAACGTTGCAAGGCATTGTGAACCGTACCGAGCCGGAGTTGTACTTCATCTACGACACCGGCACCGAGAGCAACCCGGACTCCACCTGGCTGGCCGAGTTGCCGGTCCCGAAGAAGCTCTACAAGAACCCGCTCGACCTGGTCGCGAAGTACCGCCACCGGGTCCGCGGGGCGATCGTCCACGACCCCGCCGTACCGGACTCGCTGAACGTGGCGACGACGCTCGCCGGGCTCGAGAACGCGGTGGTCGCCGACGCCGAGCAGGCGAAGGCGTACGGGCTGCGGATCGTGAAGGACCTGCGCGGGATGTTCGACGACGACCGCGTGAAGACGTACCGCTGGCAGCTGGACAACCTGTTCCCGAAGGTGACCAAGCAGCTGCTCGCCGGCCTGCCGCCGACCCGCGTGGTCGACGTCGAGGGCGTCGACTGGGTGGAGATCGCCCGCGAGACCCAGCAGATCCGCGACTCGTCGAACCGCGGTACGTACGACCTGGACGTGTCGGCCAAGCTCGGCAAGGAGGCGGTGTACGTCCGGTTCGCGGACTCGTTCACCGACGACGGCTGGGGTGCGTCGGTCCGGCACATCGTGATCAAGGCCAACGGCTCGGTGATCGCCCAGTTCGAGCCGGGGTCCGCGGAGGAGGAGCCGTACCTGTTCGACGGTTCCCGCTCGTCGATCGGTGGTGAGGCCAATCGTTTCGCCGACGGTGGCAACTACTGGATCTACCGGATCGAACCGCCGGCAGGTACGACGTCCCTCGTCGTCACCGTGGAGATGTGGAACCAGTACCTGGTCTCGGCCGCCGACACCTCGCCGACCCGGATCGAGCCGTTCCCGTACTTCCGCGACTACGTCGTGGCCAGCAAGGCGATGGTCAGCTGGCTGCCGCCGGGCGGTGCGACCGGCGAACTGCTCGTCGAGTACTTCGACAAGTACCCGACGCTGGCGCCGTACATGGGCTGGTTCGCGAACGACGTCTCCGGTGAGTGGGACGGCGTCGAACTCGCGAGCAAGGGCGGTTCGCCCGTCATCGCGGCCGACTTCTACATGAACGGCACCGTGCTCGCCGGCGCCCCCGGGAAGATCTCCGACAAGCCGCGGCGGATCCGCCCGATCAAGACGCCGAAGAACAAGGTGTACCTGACGCTGACGTTCGGTGAGGGCGACAACATCCAGTACTGCCAGCGCCGGCTGCGCGAGATCTGGGACGACCCGAAGCGTGGCGACGCGCCGACCAACTGGACGATCAGCCCGCTGCTGCTGGAGACCGGACCGTCGCTCTACAGCTACTTCCAGCGCACCGCGACCGGCAACGACCTGCTGGTCTGCGGGCCGTCCGGCGGCGGGTACACGTACCCGTTGGCGTGGAAGCCCGACGAGCTGACGCAGTACCTGAAGATGACCGGCTCGTTCATGCAGCGCACCGCGCTGGACGTCGTGTACGCCTACAGCGGCCGTGTCGACGGGGCCTGGGTCCCGTTGACCCCGGAGGTCGCCGAGGGCTTCGCGAAGTACACGCCGACCAAGGGCATCATGCAGACCTGGGACGGCGACCCGCTGACCGTCCGCAACGGCGGCCTTCCGGTCACCAGCGTCTGGGGTGCTCCCGGTCGGGCGGCGGAGTTCAAGGCGTCGCTCGACCAGCGGATCGCCAACTGGGACGGCGCGAGCCCGCTGTTCCTGTCCGGTCTGATCGGCGCGTGGTCGTGGTCGCCGTCGGACATGTCCGAGCTCGCCGAGCTGCTCGGCGACCCGTACGAGCTGATCCTGGCGAACAGCTTCTACGACCTGCTCAACCGCGTCCTGCCGTAGCAGACGTGGCGCGGCCGCCCACGGGACTGTGGGCGGCCGCTGGGTGGGGAATCAGCTGGGTGTCACCAGTGGTGGACCACGTCGACGACGAGCCGGGAGTTCGTGCCCGGGCCCGCGAGCGTGAAGACGCGGAACGGGAGCCGGGCGCGGACCCCCAGCCCGATCGTGGTCTGCCCCTCGAAGCTGCCGGCGAACGCGACCTGACGGAACGTGCGGTAGCCGCTCACGTTGCTCAGCTCGCGCCGGTTCGCCGGGCGGTACGTCGGCTGACCGGAGGCGCCGTACGACGGTGCGCGCACGACGACCTGGAGCCGCGCGCCGCCGCGGACCGGGACCGCGAAGCCGGAGCCGTCCTGGCGCACCGTGCTGACGTAGCGGACGTCGTACCCGGGCGCCTTGCCCTTGAGGTCGACGACGAGCCGGTCGAAGCACGCGTGCCGGCCAGTGCGGACGGCGGTCACGGGGGCCGCCGTCATCCGGCTGTTGGCCTCCGGCAACGAAGCCCAACCGGCCGGGCAGGACGCCGACGCGGTGAGGGCTGTGGGGGCGGTGCGGGGGGACGATCCGGCGGTGGCTGCTCCGGGTGCGGCGACGGCCGCGGCCGGGACGGCCAGCACCGCGAGTGCGGTGCGGATCGCCTTGGGGGTGATGTGGTGCTTGCTCATGAGGTCCCCCCTTTCAGGACTTACTCGTTGGACGCCCCCAACGCGGAATTGGTTGACTGCACGGGTGACTCCTGACGAACTGCTCGAGGTTTTCCATCGCCGGATCCGGTTGCCGGACGCGGACGCGATCCCCGGCTGGAAGCAGGAGCACGACGGCACCGTGCACCGGTCGTACGTCGACGGGCCGGACGGCGCCGGTTTCGTGGAGACGCCGCGCGGGCTCGGAGACGACCCGGACGCGGTGATCGCCCGGCAGGTGGAGTTCTTCCGCGAGCGCGGTCTGGCGTTCGAGTGGAAGACGTACGCATACGACGAGCCGGCCGACCTGGGCCAGCGGCTCGTCCGGGCCGGGTTCGTCGAGCAGGAGCCCGAGACGCTCATCCTCGGCGAGGTCGACCGGATCCTGCAGCGGCCGTCCGCGCTGCCGTCGAAGCTGCGGTTGCGCGAAGCCGACGAGGACGACTTCCGGCGGATCGCCGTACTGACCGACACGTTGTGGCACGACGGGCTGGAGCGGGTCGGGGAGCGGCTCGCCGCCGAGGCGCGGATGTTCCCGGACCGGCTGTCGGTGTTCCTGGTCGAGGACGCGTTGCGCGGCCCGGACGGGCCGGTCGTGTCGGCAGCGTGGATCCGGTTCCACCCGGGGACGGGGTTCGCCAGCCTGTGGGGCGGCGGGACGCTGCCGGAGTGGCGGCGGCAGGGCATCTACAGTGCGCTGCTGGTGCATCGCGCCCGGCTCGCGCAGGGACGCGGCTACGAGTTCCTGCGGGTCGACGCGTCCGCCGACTCCCGCCCGATCCTGCAGAAACTCGGTCTGCACGCGGTCACCACCACGACGCCGTACGAGTGGGAGCCGGACCGGCGGGGGTGACGCGCGGAACGACCGGTTGAGGCTGTACGTTTCCTGCATCATGGCCCTGAAAATCGCTTCCCGTTTCCGCCGGCTGCTGCAGCGCCCCGGCTCGATCGATCTCGGCCCGTACGAACGGCTCACCCAGCTGGTCGGCGAGGCGGAGGAGTCCGTCCTGTCCCTGACCGACGAGGAGCTGACCGAGGCGGTCGGCGATCTGCGTACCACCGGTGGGCTGCACGAGGACGAGCAGATCGAGTTCCTCGCCCTGGCCCGCGACGCCGGCCGGCGCGCGATCGGTGAGCGGGCGTTCGACGGCCAGGTCGTCGGCGCGCTCGCGATGCTGCAGGGCCGGATCGTCGAGATGGCGACAGGTGAGGGCAAGACCCTGGCCGGAGCAATCGCCGCCGCCGGGTACGCCGTCGGCGGCCGCAAGGTCCACGTGCTCGCGGTCAACGACTACCTGGCCAAGCGCGACGCCGAGTGGATGGGCCCGGTGTACGAGCTGCTCGGCGTGACCGTGTCGCACGTCGGGCAGGCGTCGACGCCGGAGGAGCGCAGGGCGGCGTACCAGGCCGAGGTCTGCTACGTACCGGTCAGCGAGATCGGCTTCGACGTACTGCGTGACCGCCTGGTCACCGATGTCGCGGACCGGGTCACCGTCGAGCCGGACGTGGCGCTCGTCGACGAGGCCGACTCGGTGCTGATCGACGAGGCCCGGGTGCCGATGGTGCTGGCCGGCGCGACCCGCAACGAGGCCCTCGACGACGACATCGTCCAGCTGGTCCGGACGCTGCGCGCGGGCGTCGACTACGAGATCGACGGTGACGGCCGGACCGTCGCACTGACCGACCGCGGTACCGACAAGGTCGAGCAGGCACTCGGCGAGGACGTCAACCTGTACGACGACGAGAACCTCGACCGCCTGACCCAGATCAACGTCGCGCTGCACGCCGAGGTACTGCTGCGCAAGGACGTCGACTACCTGGTCCGCGACGGCAAGGTCAGCCTGATCAACAACAACCGCGGCCGGATCGCCAAGCTGCAGCGCTGGCCCGACGGTCTGCAGGCCGCCGTCGAGGCAAAGGAAGCAGTACCGGTCAGCGACTCCGGCGAGGTGCTCGACAGCATTACCGTGCAGGCGCTGATCAAGGGGTACAAGACGCTCTGCGGCATGACCGGTACGGCGGTTGTCGTCGGCGAGTCGCTGCAGGAGTTCTACGACGTCGAGGTGGCCGTCGTACCGCCGAACAAGCCGAACATCCGCAAGGACGAGCCCGACCGGTTGTACCTGACCGTCGAACAGAAGAACGAAGCGCTGGTCAAGCACATCGCCGAGGTGCACGAGACCGGGCGCCCGATCCTGATCGGCACGCACAGCGTGGAGGAGTCCGAGCAGCTCAGCGACCGGCTCGAGGCGGCCGGGATCGAGCACGTGGTGCTGAACGCGAAGAACGACGCCGAGGAAGCGGCGATCATCGCCGAGGCCGGCGTACCGGGCACGGTGACCGTGTCGACGCAGATGGCCGGCCGCGGTACCGACATCCGCCTGGGCGGCAAGGACGAGTCGCACGACAAGGACAAGGCCATCGAGCTCGGCGGCCTGTACGTGATCGGCACCGGCCTGCACGCCTCGCGCCGGTTGGACGACCAGCTGCGCGGGCGAGCCGGGCGGCAGGGCGACCCGGGCGGTTCGCTGTTCTTCGCCTCCCTCGGCGACGAACTCGTCACGCGGTACTCCGTGTCGTCGGGTCTACGCCCGCACCCGGACGACACCGGTCGCCTCACCGACCGCAAGTCGATCGGCGTACTCGAGCACGCGCAGCGCGTCGCGGACGGCGCCAACGCCGAGCTGCACCGTACGACATGGCAGTACAACCGCCTGACCGGGCAGCAGCGCGCGATCCTCCTCGAGACCCGCGAGAAGGTCCTGACCGAGGACCTCGCCGCGACCGAGCTGGCCGCGCGGGACAAAGAGCGGTACGACGAACTCGTCGCCGAGGTCGGCGAGGAAGCGGTGCAGAGCGCCGCGCGACGCATCGCCCTGCGGCACCTCGACCGCCGCTGGACCGACCACCTGGCCTACCTGGCCGACCTGCGCGAAGGCATCCATCTGCGGTCGCTCGCCGGCGGCATCGTGCACCTGAAGCCGATCGACGAGTTCAACAAGTCGGCGATCGCATCCTTCGACACCCTGATCGAGGACGCCTGGAAGGACGCGGCCGAAACCTTCGCCGAAGCCGAGATCACCGCCGACGGCCTGAACGAAGAGGCCAGCGGCATCCCCCGCCCGACCGCGACCTGGACCTACCTGGTCAACGACAACCCCTTCGGCACCGAAGCCGACCGAATCCTGGGCCGGCTGCGGAACGCGATCAAGCCCGAGTCCGGCGCCGAACCCGAGGAAATCCCGGCCGAGCAATTCGACGACGCCGACCTCCCCGAAGAACTCCGCGACCTGGACGACGAGGACCTCCCGGACGAACTCCGCGACGCGGACGACCTCCCGGCGGAGCTCCGCGACGCGGACGCCAACGCCAACGCCGACGCCAACGCGGACGCCGACGCCAACGCGGACGCCGACGCCGACGCCGGCGCCGGCGCCGACCCCGAGCCGGACGCGGACCCGAAGAAGTAGCCCGCTGCGCCTTTGCGGAGCATTTCTCTGTGGAGCCTTTCTTGTGGAGCATTTCCCGGCCTCAACGCCGCCAGAAATGCTCCGCAATCCGCCTGCGCATGCACAAGCGGCGTACGGCGTCGACGGCCGCGCACGGACGCCGTACCTGCGGGGTCTGGGAGCGCTCCGAACCCACGCCCCTTCGCAGCCCCAGCCGCCTGCCCAGCCCCAGCCGCCTGCCCAGCCCCAGCCGCCTGCGCAGCCGCCCAAGTCGCGCCGGCTGCGCCAGTTGCCGGGGGTTCGGACGGGAACCGGATGCGTCGGACAGGAAATAACAGGTCCCCAGGCACCATTTCCTGTTCAAGCCCCCGACTCCCGGCACGGTGGCCAGCGTGGGGTCGGCGTGGGCCGGCGTGGGGTCGGCGGGGGTCGGCGGGGGTCGGCGGGGGTCGGCATGGGTCAGCGTGGGTCAGCGTGGGTCAGCGTGGGCTGGCGGGGGCGGGCGCTGGCGGGTTGTTGCACGGCTGGCCGGTTACAGAGCCTGTTGCAGAATCAACGCCCGGTCGAGCTTGGTGGGGGATAGAGCGGCGATATGGCTCGAATCTGCGGCTCAGGTGGAGTAAAC
>NZ_JBEZFT010000142.1:0-6818 GCF_040649595.1 Kribbella sp. NPDC048915
GGCGACGCCGACACCAACACCGCGCCCGAAGCAGCCACTACCAGCGCCGACAAGCCCTCACAGCATGAACATCACGAAGTCCGGCTGCCGTACTAACCTGTCGTCATGTAACACATCGCCGCACAGCCGACCCTGCACCGTCAAGGCCTATAGTCCTCGAACTCCCAATAGCCGATCCGCCCAAGCTTCTCGGCCAGAGCATCCCATGTCGAAGCCTCGACCTCTTCGAACCGATGTCGAAGGAAGGTTAATATCTCGTCAACTTCCAACTCCTCAACTATTAGGTGATGGCGCCCGATTTGTGGCCCTTTCTCGTGGACAACGCGCTGGAGCCAGGCTGGAGTGCACACGAGCACATCGAACGACTCCTCGCCCTCACCATCAGCGGGTCCGACTAGAAGACGAATCCAGAGACCAGCGTCTCGCGGATCGTCGGGCACATAGCTTTCAACGTCGACGTCGGAGCTATAAACGGAGCGCACAACCGCTTTCATGGCAGATCCGTGATGTCCAGGTGACCATTTCCTTGCCATCGACCACTAGGCTCGGTTCGAGATTCAAAGTTCGACTGCCATTTTCCGAGCTTTGGCTTATAGCTTGGCGCACGCCACTGACGCAGACCGTCCTTGCTGATCAATGTCTTTCCACCGCCCGTAGTTCTATATCCGTCGCCGACCCAAGCCCGACCCGCGTGCTCGGCCTGCGATGACGAGCCCGATCCGAGACCAAAGTTGCCCTTCCCGGCCGAAGCGTTCCGAACGATACCGCTGACAGTCGACCAGTCGTCGTCGCTCGCTCCACCGAGACCGCGCCTGGGATCGTCAGGATCGTGACCGCCACCGCCACGGTCGTCATCTGGGTCCGGCGGCTGTACGGCCGTGCCGGAGCGGTCTCCGCTGGATGAAGCGCCCCCGCCCGTCGTGTCATGAGACATTGCCCACGCGATTCCTAGCAATCCACCCACGACCCAAATAGCCGCCGGCGGGATAGGTGCCACAGGAACGGCTGCCCCACCAGTGGATCCACTACCCGAGCAAACGGGCATGCAGATGGGATTGTTCATGGAGGGACCGCCCCCGATTCCCATCGTGAACCAGTTGTACCTGCCGGTCGAGCTGACGCTGATGACGGAGCCGGCGGTGTCGAGTGCGGTCTGGTATTGCTCGGTCGACCAGTCGACGGTTTCGGTGGTGTAGTCGCCTCCGGAGGTGACAATGGTGGCCGGCTGTGATGGGTCGCTGGGGCAGAGGGGGTTGCCGTTGGCGCAGACAGGATCACCCGGCGGGGGCTGCGCGATCGTCTTAGCCTCTTGCTCGAGTTCCTTACGTTCCTTCTTGATCTTCTTGGTCAGCTGGCATTGAGGATCGCACTTGGGCGGCGGTTTCGGGCCGCAGCTCCGCTTGCAGCCGCCCTCACCCGCACCACCGTTGCCACCATCACCTGAGCCGCCACAACGCTTCTTGCAGTCACCTTCGCCGTCTCCTCCATCGCCGTCATGTTGGAGTTCGCGTCCCACTCATAGGGCGTGGTGGTGCTGCCCTTCGTCCACGAGGTGAGTCGGCCGAGCTGGTCGTAGCTGTAGGTGTTACTGCCCGCGCCGGCGACCCCGGTGGTGTTCTTGGTGGTGATGTTCTTGGTGGTGATGTTCTTGGTGGTGATGTTCTTGGTGGTGATGTTCTTGGTGGTGATGTTCTTGGTGGTGATGTTCTTGGTGGTGATGTTGTTGTCGGCGTCGTAGCCGTAGGTGATCGAGGAAACCGTTGTCGTACCAGCCTTGAGTACGTCGGAGTTCATCCGGCCGTAGGCGTCATACCCGAGGGTGCGGATCCGGCTGGAGCCGTAGTCGATCGTGGCCAGTTGACCAGCGGCGTTGTAGCTGAGGGTCTGCAGGATGCGCGTGACTGGGTCGGTGACGGTCGCTGGTCGCCCGTTGACGTAGGTGAAGTCGGCGGTGCCGGCTGCCTCAATGCGCTGGGTGGGCTGGCTGCGCCGCGCTCGCTCCGCGCGGAAGCGAGCTGCGGCGACGCGCTGTGGTCAGCGGACGTCCAGGAATGCAGAACCCACCCAGGACGGGTGGTTCGACTGCATTTCAGGAGGTTCTGCATTCCTGGAGGTGCAAAGTGCAGCGGCTGGTGAGCTCAAGGGGCGCCCTGCGGGCGAGTGGACTCGAGCACGATCAGGTCGGGAGCGCGGTCGCCGACGGGCAGGCCAGGGTCGATCGGCACCTCGTCGGCCGCGGTGGCCAACTTGCCCCCACCGCGCACGGCACGCGCCAGTGCGTGCAATGCGCCCACAGGGCGACCGGATTAGGGTCTCGGGGTGGGTAGTTGTGTGTACGTCGCCGTACGGCCGGCCGGGGGTGAGGCGCGGCGGATCGGGCAGAACCTGATTCAAGCGCTTGCCGAACCGATGGTCGGCCGGGCTGGGCTGAGCCGCGACGACACTGGCCGGCCGCGGGTTGAGGGGTTGGCGGTGAGTGTTTCGTACAGCGAGCACCAGGTTGCGGTGGCCGTGGGATACGACGGGCCGCTCGGGATCGATCTGGAGGAAGTCCGGCCGCGGGAGTTCCGCGCCCTGGCGCAGCGTTGGTTCGGCCAACGGGAGCTCGACTGGATGGCTGAGCAGCCGGACGAACTGACGGGGTTTCTTCAGCTGTGGACCGCGAAGGAGGCGGTCGGGAAGGCGCTGGGAACCGGTTTGAACGACGGCGGTTTGCAGCGGGAGATGCCGCTCGGTGGTGGGCCGGTCGAGGCGGCGCCGGGGCTCGCGGTGACCTACCTCTCGTGCCCGAACGCCGTACTCGCCCTGGCAGCCCCAGCCGACGTGACCATCGAGTACATGTCCATCGACCACGGGAATTGTCCACCTGGGGTTACCGGGGCTTGACCCTGGGTATCTGCGTGGGTAACTTTCGCGTGTCGGGGGAGCGTCCGTAATTCAATTACGTTGGCGTTCGCTCCTGCCCGCCCGGACTGAGTTGGTGACACCGATGGAACTGACCCGACGCCAGACCCTCGGACTCGCGGCGGCCGCCGTCGCGGGATCGACGGTCGCCGGCACCACCGCCGCCTCCGCCACCCCCGCCCCGACAGCCGGAGGCACCGACCGCTGGGTTCCCGACACCCTCCGCCGGATGTCGCTGGAACAGAAAGTCGGCCAGCTGTTCGTCTGCTACGCGTACGGCCAGACGGCCGACACCGCCGACGCCCGCAACACCAGCCTGTACGGCGTCGCCACGCCGGCCGAGGTGGTGGCGAAGTTCAACCTCGGCGGCGTCATCTACTTCGCGTGGACCGACTCGGTCCGCAACCCGGAGCAGATCGCGACGCTGTCGAACGGTCTCCAGGCCGCGTCGCTCAGCACCACCGGCGTACCGCTGCAGATCAGCACCGACCAGGAGTACGGCTCGGTGGTCCGCGTCGGCCCGCCGGCGACCCAGTTCCCCGGCGGTATGGCGCTCGGCGCGACCCGGTCGACGAACTTCGCCCGGTCCGCCGGCGCGATCGCCGGACGCGAGCTCAAGGCGCTCGGCATCACCACCGACTTCGCGCCCGACGCCGACGTCAACATGAACCCGCTCAACCCGGTGATCGGCGTCCGCTCGGCCTCCTCCGACCCGAAGCTGGCCGCGGACATCGTCGCGGCCCAGGTCAAGGGGTACCAACGCGACGGCCGGATCGTCTCGACCGCGAAGCACTTCCCCGGCCACGGCGACATCGAGACCGACAGCCACGTCGGCATCCCGGAGATCCACCACACCCGCGAACAGTGGGCCGAGTTCGACCTGCCACCGTTCCAGGCGGCGATCCGGGCCGGCATCCAGTCGATCATGACCGCGCACATCGTGGTGAAGTCGCTCGACCCGTCCGGCGACCCGGCCACGCTGAGCCGCCCGATCCTGACCGGGATCCTCCGCGAGCAACTGAAGTTCGATGGTGTGATCATCACCGACTCGCTCGGCATGCAGGGCGTCCGCGACAAGTACGGCGACGCCGAGATCCCGCTCCGGGCGATCGAGGCGGGCGTCGACCAACTGCTGATGCCGGTCGACCCGGGTCTGGCGTACAACTCGGTCCTCGACGCCGTCCGCGGCGGCCGCATCTCCGAGCAGCGCATCGACGAGAGCGTCACGCGCATTCTCAAGCTCAAGCACTCCGGCGGACTCGTCGCGGACCCGTACGTCGACCTGTCCCGCATCACCAAGGTGGTCGGTACGCCGGCCAACTACGCGGAGGCCCAGCGGATCGCGGACCGCAGTACGACGCTCCTCCGCAACGACGACGGACTACTGCCGCTCTCCCCCGCGCCGCGCTCGATCGTCGTCGCCGGATACAGCCCGGCCACGCTCGCCGCCGCGCTGCAGAAGCGTGGCGCGACGACCGTCGTCAAGGACACCGGCACCCAGCCGAGCGACGCCAAGATCACCGATGCGCTGGCCGCCGCCGATGCCGCGGACCTCACCGTCGTCCTGACCAACAAGGCGTGGGACACCGAGGTCACCGACAAGCAGGCCAGGCAGCAGCAACTCGTCAACCGCCTGCTCGCCACCGGGCGGCCGGTGATCGTCGTCCCGGTCCGCGACCCGTACGACGTCGCGTACTTCGACGACCCCACGACGACGCTCGTGACGTACGGCAGCACCGCGGTGTCGATGGAAGCCCTCGCCAAGGTGCTGTACGGCGAGATCGCGCCGACCGGAAAGCTCCCGGTCGAGATCCCCGCGAAGCCCGACCCGGACAGCACCGAGCCGGCACCCGTCCTGCACCCGTTCGGGCACGGCCTGACCTTCGACCCGCGGACCGTCCGCCTGACTGTTGCCTCGTACAACATCCACGCGGGCGCCGGCGAGGACAACGTGTTCGACCTCGAGCGGACCGCGCGGGCGATCAAGGCGCTCGACGCGGACCTCGTCGGCCTGCAGGAGGTCGACGTGCACTGGGGTGACCGCAGCGAGTGGCTCGACACCATCACCGAACTCGCCACCAAGCTCGGGATGTACCCGGCCTTCGCCCCGATCTACGACCTCGACCCACCGGCCGAGGGTCAGCCGCGGCGCCAGTACGGCGTCGGCGTGCTGTCGCGGTTCCCGCTCGTCCGCGTGCAGAACCACGAGATCACCCGCCTGTCGACGCAGGACCCGAACCCGGTCCCCGCACCGGCACCCGGTTTCCTCGAGGTGGAGGTGGATGTCCGCGGCCGCCGGCTGCACGTGTACTCGACCCACCTGGACTACCGTGCCGATCCCGCCGTACGTCAGCTGCAGGTGGCCGACACGCTCCGCATCCTGGCCCAGGACCGCCGGCAGGATCTGCAGATCCTGGTCGGCGATTTCAACGCCGAGGCCGACGCGCCGGAACTCGCCCGGCTGTGGACCCGGCTGAAAGACTCGTGGACGGCGGCCGGTGCGACCGCCGGTGGACCGAACACCTACCCGGCCGTCGCCGCGACCAAGCGGATCGACTTCGTCACCGTCGGCCGGGGCCTGACCGTCCGCAGCGCCCAGGTGACACCCGAGCTGCCGCTCGCCGAAACGGCCAGTGACCACCGACCGATCATCGCCGACCTCACGTTCCGTTCCTGAGGAGACCGCTCATGAAACGACGCAGTTTGCTTGCCGGCGCCGGTGCCGTCGCCGCCGCTCCGCTGATCGACGCGCCCGCCGCGCACGCGGTCTCGCACCGCCCGGTACTGACCGGCGCCGAGGTGCTCGCGAAGAGCGGGTGGAAGGCGCTGGCCGGCCAGAAGGTCGGCGTGATCAGCAACCCGACCGGCATCCTCGGCGACTTCAGCCACATCGTCGACACGATGCATGCCTCCGGCAAGGTCGACATCGTCGCGGTGTTCGGTCCAGAACACGGTTTCCGCGGCAGCGCGCAGGCCGGCGGCTCGGAGGGCGATCACGTCGACCCGCGCACCGGAATCATGGTGTACGACGCGTACGGCGCGAACGCGGACAAGCTCGTCGGGCTGTATCAGAAGTCCGGGGTGGAAACCGTTGTCTTCGACATCCAGGACGTCGGCGCCCGGTTCTACACCTACATCTGGACGATGTTCGAGGCGATGCTGGCCGCGGTCCGCACCGGCGCGAAGTTCGTCGTCCTCGACCGGCCGAACCCGGTCGGCGGGTACGCCCGCGGCCCGATGCTGAAGCCCGGCTACACCTCCGGCGTCGGCAAGAAGGAGATCCTCCAGCAGCACGGCATGACGGTCGGCGAGCTGGCCCGGATGTTCGACGCCGAGTACCTGCCGCTGGAGCCGAACGGCGGCCGGCTGAGCGAGCTGAAGGTCATCGAGGTCTCGAACTGGAAACGCGACCAGCTGTTCGCCGACACCGGGTCGACCTGGGTGATGCCGAGCCCGAACATGCCCACCCCGGACACCGCCCTGCTGTACCCGGGCACCTGCCTGTTCGAGGCCACCAACATGTCCGAGGGCCGCGGGACCACGCGGCCGTTCGAGCTGATCGGCGCGCCGTACGTCGACTACCGGTGGGCGCAGGCGCTGCAGACCAAGGACATCCCGGGCGTGGCATTCCGCGAGGCCTACTTCACGCCGACGATCAGCAAGAACGCGAACGTGCTGTGCGGCGGCGTCCAGGTGCAGATCACCGATCCGCACAAGGTCGAGGCGATCACGGCCGCGACGCACATGATCGTCGAGGCCCGTAAGCTCTACCCCGAATTCACCTGGCGGGCGGAGAACCCACCCGGCCGGTGGATCGATCTGCTGACCGGATCGGACCGATTCCGGACAATGCTCTTGGCGAACGCCTCCGCCGAGGAGATCGTGGCAGCCTGGAAGTCCGAGACCGACGCCTG
>NZ_JBEZFT010000143.1:0-6741 GCF_040649595.1 Kribbella sp. NPDC048915
GGGTTCACCCATCGTGTTGTGGGTTCCTGACCCGTGTGAAGGGTACGGAACCCACAACACCGTGGGTGAACCCACCGCACGGCGGAAACCCGGAACGCCCTAAGACCAGACCGCACCACCACACCCCACGGCACCACGGCACCACGGCACCACGGCACGGCACGGCACCACGGCACGGCACCACGGCACGGCACGGCACGGCACGGCACGGCACGGCACGGCACCCCACGGCACCACGGCGCGCGGGTGATCGGGGCGTGGGGTTGTTGGAGCCGCATCTATGGAGGGTTTTCCCCCGTATGCGGGGCAAAAGCCTCCAGTATCGTGCGGAAAACTCTCCTAGGAGAGTTTTCGCGGGGTCAGCAGTTGCCAGCGGAGCAGGGCTAGTGCGAACCCGGCGAACTGCGGCGGCCGGGCTGGCCGAGCTGGCCGGGCTGCACCCACGCATCAGTCACGAGAGCCGGATATCTACGCGTACGCCGCACCGACGGCGCCGGGGCCGCGCGGCCCCGGCGTACCTGTTGCGAGTTGCGAGCTCCCTAGAGCTTCAGCGCATCCGCGACTACGTCGGCGAGCGAGTGGGCGATCTCCTTGGCCGTGTCGGACGACTCGGCCTCGACCATCACGCGGACGAGCGGCTCCGTACCGGACGGGCGGAGCAGCACGCGGCCCGAGTCACCGAGGCGCGTGGTGGCTTCGGCAACGGCGGACTGGACCGTCGGGTCCGTCCCCGCACGGGACTTATCGACGTTCTTCACGTTGACCAGGACCTGCGGCAACCGGGTCATCGCACCGGCCAGATCGGCCAGCGTCTTCCCGGTCTGGGCGACCCGCGCCAGCAGCATGACCGCGGTCAGCGTGCCGTCGCCGGTGGTGGCGTGGTCGGACAGAATCACGTGCCCGGACTGCTCACCGCCGAGCTTGTGACCGCCGGCCTTCATCGCCTCCAGCACGTACCGGTCGCCGACCTTCGTCTGCTCGACCGCGATCTGCTCCCGAACCATCGCCTGGACGAAGCCCAGGTTGCTCATCACGGTCGCGACGACGGTGTCGTTCGACAGCCGGCCGCTGTCCCGCATCGCCAGCGCCAGCACCGCGAGGATCTGGTCGCCGTCGACCAGCTCGCCGTTCGCGTCCACCGCCAGGCAGCGGTCCGCGTCACCGTCGAGCGCGATCCCGACGTCGGCGCGGTGGCCGACCACCTCGCGCTGCAGCCCCTCGATGTGAGTGGAGCCGCAGTCCAGGTTGATGTTCAGCCCGTCGGGTGCGGCGGCGACCGTGATCACCTCGGCACCGAGCCGGCGCAGCGCCTCCGGCGCTGTCTGAGAGGCGGCGCCGTTGGCGCAGTCGATGACGACCTTCAGCCCGTCGAACCGGTTCGGCGCCGAGCGGACCAGGTGCGAGACGTAGGTCTCGAAACCCTGCCCGTCGTCGCTCACCCGGCCAACATCGGACCCTGTCGGGCGCTGCCACTCCTCGCCCATCCGGGCCTCGATGGCGTCCTCGATCGCGTCATCGAGCTTGATCCCGCCGCGGGCCAGGAACTTGATGCCGTTGTCCGGCATCGGGTTGTGGCTGGCGGACAGCATCACGCCGAGATCGGCACCGGTTGAGCCGGTCAGGTACGCGACGGCCGGGGTCGGCAGTACGCCGAGCCGGACGACGTCGACGCCGGCGCTGGCCAGACCGGCCACCACGGCGGCTTCCAGGAATTCACCACTGGCGCGCGGATCCCGGCCCACAACGGCGCGCGGCCGGTGCCCTTCGAAGGCACCGGCCTCGCCGAGTACGTGAGCTGCCGCGACCGAGAGGTCGAGCGCCAGCTCCGCGGTCAGGTCCACGTTCGCCAGGCCACGGACTCCGTCCGTGCCGAACAAACGCCCCATCAGGTGATCAGCGCTTGCTGTACTGAGGCGCCTTACGGGCCTTCTTGAGACCGGCCTTCTTCCGCTCCTTGATCCGCGCGTCGCGGGTGAGCAGACCGGCCTTCTTCAGACCGGGGCGGTTGGCCTCGAGGTCCGCGGCGTTCAGGCAGCGGGCCACACCGAGCTGCAGCGCACCGGCCTGGCCGGTGATGCCACCGCCGTTGATCCGGGCGATCACGTCGTACGAACCCTCCAGGCCCGCGACGACGAACGGCTCGTTCACGTGCTGCTGGTGGACCTTGTTCGGGAAGTAGACGTCGAGGTCCTTCCCGTTGATCTTCCACTTGCCGGTGCCCGGGACGATCCGAACGCGAGCGACGGCCTCCTTGCGACGGCCGGTGGCGCCGGCCGGGTTGATGACCGCGACCCGACCCGTCTCGGCGCGCTGCTCCGGAGCCGGG
This sequence comes from Kribbella sp. NPDC048915, assembly GCF_040649595.1. Classification (NCBI taxonomy): domain Bacteria; kingdom Bacillati; phylum Actinomycetota; class Actinomycetes; order Propionibacteriales; family Kribbellaceae; genus Kribbella; species Kribbella sp. NPDC048915. The sequence goes on from NZ_JBEZFT010000143.1 coordinate 2,327, forward strand.
TTCGTCTCGGAGGTGTAGGCGACCGGGCCCTCGGTGTCGATGGGGACCTCGGTGTCGAACTCTTCGGTCTCGGTGGTGATGTCGCTCACGCTGTGAATCCTCGTTTACCTGGTTCGTCGATCGCTTACTGGGCGATCTGGGTGATCTCGAACGGCTTCGGCTGCTGCGCCGTGTGCGGGTGCTCCGGACCGGCGTACACCTTCAGCTTGGTCAGCAGCTTCCGGCTCAGGCGGTTCTTCGGGAGCATGCCCCAGACGGCCTTCTCGACGGCCTTGCGCGGGTCCTTCTCGAGGATCTCGCCGATCGGCGTCGCGGTCAGACCACCCGGGTGTCCCGAGTGGCGGTACGCCAGCTTGTCGGTCCGCTTGGTGCCCGACAGGGCCACCTTGGAGGCGTTGACGACCACGACGAAGTCGCCGCCGTCGACATGCGGAGCGAACGTCGGCTTGTGCTTGCCGCGCAGCAGGGTGGCGATCTGGACGGCGAGCCGACCGAGCGTGACGTCGGTGGCGTCGATCACGTGCCACTCACGAGTGACGTCAGCAGGCTTCGGGCTGTACGTGCGCACGGTCGTTGACCTTCGTTTCTCAGAGGTTGACAAAAACTGGACGTCGGCGAGCGGTCCGCCGACAAGACATGTCTGTACTGGACCTGGAACGCACAACAGCAGCCCAGATTACCGCCGCCGCCACGTTCGGGTCAAAGTGAGCCCACACGCCGAGTGGACCCCGGCTTGGAAGCAGCTGAGGACCGCACTAGTTTAGCGGTGAAGATTGCAGTCCGAACCCGCGTCCCGCCGGCTGATCCACCCTCACTCATCCAGGCGATGACGCCAGCTTCCGAAGAGGGCACCCGTGACCGAACAGTCGCTCACCGTCCGGGACAACCGGACCGGCAAGGACTTCGACCTTGCCATCACCGATGGCACCATCCGTGCCGCAGACCTCAAGCAGATCAGCGCATCCGACGGGGACGGCGGCCTGGCCACCTACGACCCCGGCTTCGTCAACACGGCCTCCTGCCGCTCGTCGGTGACCTTCATCGACGGCGACAAGGGCATCCTGGAGTACCGCGGCTACCCGATCGAGCAGCTCGCCGAGCAGTCGAACTACCTCGAGGTCGCCTACCTGCTGGTGAACGGCAAGCTCCCGAACAAGGCCGAGTACGAGGCCTGGGCGCACGACGTGACGTATCACACGTTCGTGCACGAGAACCTGAAGACCTTCATGCAGGGCTTCCGGTACGACGCGCACCCGATGGGCATGCTGCTGGCTTCGGTCGGCGCGCTGTCGACGTTCTACCCCGAGTCGCGCAACATTTTCGACGAGGAGTCCCGGGACCTGCAGATCCGCCGACTGATCGCCAAGATGCCGACGCTCGGCGCCTTCGCCTTCCGGCACGCCCAGGGCAAGCCGTACGTGTACCCGGACAACGAGCTCAGCTACACGGCGAACTTCCTGTCGATGCTGTTCAAGATGAGCGAGCCGAAGTACGCCGCCGACGACCGGCTGGTCCGCGCGCTGGAGATCCTGTTCATCCTGCACGCCGACCACGAGCAGAACGCGTCCACCAACGCGGTCCGCGCGATCGGTTCCACCCAGGTCGACCCGTACACCGCCGTGGCCGGCGGCATCGGCGCCCTCTACGGCCCGCTGCACGGCGGCGCCAACGAGGCCGTGCTGAAGATGCTGCGCCGGATCGGCAGCATCGAGAACGTGCCGTCGTTCATCGAGGGCGTGAAGAACGGCGAAGAGCGGCTGATGGGCTTCGGCCACCGGGTCTACAAGAACTACGACCCGCGCGCCAAGATCATCAAGAAGGCCGCCGACGACGTCTTCGAGGTCACCGGCATCAACCCACTGCTGAAGATCGCGGTCGAGCTGGAGAAGATCGCCCTCGAGGACGAGTACTTCGTCTCTCGCAAGCTCTACCCGAACGTCGACTTCTACTCCGGCCTGATCTACGAGGCGCTGGAGTTCCCGCCGGAGATGTTCACGGTGCTGTTCGCCATCCCGCGGACCTCCGGCTGGCTGGCCCAGTGGGTCGAGATGCTCGGCGACAGCGACCAGAAGATCGCCCGCCCGAAGCAGATCTACACCGGCGAGCGCGGCGTCCAGTACGTCCCGATGGGCGACCGCTGACACCACCTGCGCCACCTGCTTTACCGGAACGCTCCCGCGGCCGCTCGGCCGCGGGAGCGTTCCCCTGTTCAGGGAGAAATGTTTCCGGCACCATGGTGCAAGCAGTGAACATCCTTCTGATCCGCCCCGCAGGAGGTCACCATGCGTCTTGCCCTGCTCCTCCCCCACATCCTCCTGGCCGCTGCCGCGGTCGAGCTTCTCGCTGCGGCCGCCGTACCAGCTGAACCAGCCGCCGTACCGGATCCGGTGATCGGGCATGCGGTGTTCAACGACCCGGCCGGGTCCACAACCGCGCAGAACGCCATCCAGATTCAGTTGGCCGGCCTGATCGACCGGGTGCCGGCCGGCGAGGAGATCCAGGGGTCGTTCTTCGGGTTCGACCCGCCGGACACCGCCGACACCGCGACCGATCCGGACATCGTCGACCGGCTGGTCGCGGCCCACGCCCGCGGCGTCAAGGTCCGGCTCGTGGTCGACCAGAAGTCCGCGGCCACCCCCGCCACGAACCGGCTGCGCGCGGCGATCGGATCGGCCGAGAACCAGCCGTCGTACGTCGTGCACTGCGCGGACAAGTCGCCGGCCGGAACGATCCGGGGCTGTATCGCGACGCGGGTCAAGCAGTGGTCCGACGGCCCGGTCACGCCGTACAACCACAACAAGTTCTTCACGTTCTCCAAGATCCGGCACAGTGGCGGCGCCGAAGTGGGCTCGGTGGTCTACCAAGCCTCGGCGAACCTCGGGATCTGGGACCAGAACGAGGCGTACAACAACGCCCTCACCTACTCCGACCCGAAGACGTACGGCGCGTACCGGACGTACTTCTCGGATCTGCTCGCCTACCGCTCGGTGCCGGGCGGGAACAACAACTACTACAAGGATTCCGGCAGCGGGACGGACTATCGCGTCTTCTTCTTCCCGCGGCAGGAGCGGGCGGGGCAACCGTTCGACGACCCGGCGACAGACACCGTCTACAACTCGCTCGGTTCGGTGCACTGCTCGTACACCGAACCTGACGGCTCGCGTCATCAGACCGACGTGCGAGTGGCGATGTGGGACTTCAACCGGCCGGCGATCGCCCAGCGGCTGGCGCAGCTACGCAAGGACGGCTGCTGGGTCGACGTCGTCCTCACCAACGCCAACGACGCGGTCATGTCCGCACTGAAGTCGGCACCGGTGCAGATCACCCGCTGCAACTACAACGTTGCCCCAGGCATCGACATCCGGGTGCACTCGAAGTATTTGATCATCGACGGCGGCTACGACGACGACATCGTGCCGCGGGTTTTCACCGGCAGCCACAACTTCTCCTACTCGGCCCTCCGCCAGGCCGACGAGTCCCTGGTCCGCGTGATGGGCCGAACCATCCACACCGAGTACCTGCAGAACTTCTGGCAGATCCGGGACACCTGCCGCGCCAAGGGCGGCATCATCACCTGACGCGAGCGGACCTGGGTCACTCACCAACGCGACGAGCGCAGCCGTTCCCACGCTCAGCGCAAGCAGCCACAGGCCCGATCGGCGTGGTTGCTGAGTGCTGCACGTCCGCTGCGGAGCGGTGTGCAAGGGGAATTGGAGACGGCCCCGGGCGGGCTTGGTGCCTCGGTCCGGGGCCGTCCGGCGCCGCTGCCGACTACGACGCGGCGGGGGCGCCGGCCGGTTCCGTCAGGTGCGCGACGAGCCGGTCGACCTGGCCGCGGGCACGAATCATCGCCACGTGGTCGATGTAGTCCCGGGACTCCACGATCAGTCCGTCGCGCACTCGCAGGACGAAGATCGCCGGCACGCGGAACGGTTCGCCGGTCGCCACGACCGTCCCGGCGTACTCGAACTCGGCGACGATCACCTCCGGATCGGCGGTGTGGTGCACCCGGATCCTGTCCGGCTGGAAGCGCACCTCCTCGGTCACCCGCGGGCCGACCCCGCCGAAGTGCTCGCGGAGCGCGTCGCGGCTGAGCAGCGGACGGTCGCCGTACGGGTTCATCGGGTGCCGGACGTCGGTGTGCTCGGCGTAGAGCTGCGGCAGCGCGGCGAAATCGCGGTCCGCGACACCGTGGACGAGCTTCAGGAAGACCTCTTCAGGACTCATCGGGTTCCTCACACGAAACGATAACCGAAGTGACGACTCCGAATATATGGAGTCACGACTTCGTTTACAACCGGATCACGGTTCGCCGCGTCTCCTAGATGATTGATGCACGGGGATTGGTGTCCGGCGTGGATGCGTGACGGCACGGGCGAGGGTGTCCAGAATCGGCGCTGCTTACCCAAGTCTCG
>NZ_JBEZFT010000144.1:0-6339 GCF_040649595.1 Kribbella sp. NPDC048915
GGCACAACGACCGAATCGGAGCACCCGTACTCCGGTCCATAACCGCCTACGACCACTGAGATCCCAGGCCCAGCCGTGCATCAATCATCTAGCCCGAACCTCCAGGTAGGCAGAACCCGCCTTTCCGGGCCCGAAACACCCCGAAATCAGGGGTTCTGCATACCTGGAGGTCCACAAACCTCCGGCCCGGGGCCGTCCGGCAGGGGACGACCCCGGGCCGGGGCACGCCGGCAGGCCGGTATCTCAGCGGCCAGTCAGGTCAGCGCGCGGGGCCGGTGGAGGCGCGGACGACGAGTTCGGGGCGGAAGAGGAACTCGGTGTGGGGGGTGGTGTGGCCGCGGACCTCTTCGAGCAGGGACTGGACGGCGGCGAGGCCCATGGCGTGGACGGGTTGGCGGATCGTGGTCATCGGGGGGTCGGTGAACTCCATCATCGGCGCGTCGTCGTAGCCGACCACCGAGAAGTCGCCCGGAACGGACAGCCCGCGTTGCCGGGCCGCGCGGATCACGCCGAGCGCCATCATGTCCGAGCCGCACACCACCGCGGTGACTCCGGCGTCGAGCAACTGCCGGCCGGCCGCCTCACCGCCCTCGACGCCGAACATGCTCAAGGCAACGAACGGGTCGAGGTCCTCGTCGTGCACACCCAACTGGGCCTTCATCGTGGTCCGGTATCCGGCCAGCTTCCGCTGCACGACGATGAACCGCTCCGGTCCGGACGCGAAGCCGATCCGCCGGTGGCCGAGCGCGACCAGGTGGGAGACCGCCTGCACCATCGCGGCATGCTCGTCCGAGGACACGAACGGCGCCTCGACCGACGGCAGCCAGCCGTTCACGAACACCACCGGCAGCCGCCGCTCGACCAGCGCCCGGTAGCGCTCGTGGTCCGCTCCGGTGTCGGCGTGCAGACCCGAGACGAAGATGATTCCGGAGACGCCGCGCTCGAGCAGCATCTCGACGTACTCTTCCTCGGTCGCGCCGGACGGTGACTGGGTGCACAGCACCGGCGTGTACCCGCGCTGCGACAGGGCCGACTCGATCACCTGCGCGAACGCGGGGAAGATCGGGTTGATCAGCTCCGGCATCACCAGCCCGATCAGCCCTGCGGACCGCCGCCGCAACCGGGTCGGGCGCTCGAAGCCCAGGACGTCGAGAGCGGTCAGCACGGACTGTTTGGTGTCCTCCGCGACCCCCGGCTTTCCGTTCAGCACCCGCGAGACCGTCGCCTCACTGACCCCCGCCTGGGCCGCGATGTCCGCCAGCCGTGCCCTGCTACCCACGCCGCTGCTCACGCGGGGCACTGTACCCAGGCGCTGCTGACTTTTCAGCAAGATCCTGCAAGAACTTGCAGGATGCGCACAGGCGTCCAGAACGTGAACAGTACGGACACGTCACACGCCGTACACCTTGTCAGGACGAGCGCGCCGGGCGAGGATAGGCGGACTCCCCCGCCCTGGGGGAACCTTTACTCGGATCGTCCGGCACGTTCCTGCCGGTGAAGGGAAGAACAGTCATGGCTACTGTGTCGTTCAAGGCGGCGACCCGCATCTACCCGGGTTCGGACACTCCCGCCGTCGACAAGCTCAACCTCGAGATCGAGGACGGCGAGTTCATGGTGCTCGTCGGCCCGTCGGGTTGCGGTAAGTCCACCTCGCTGCGGATGCTCGCCGGCCTCGAAGAGGTCAACGAGGGCTCCATCTACATCGGCGACCGCGACGTCACGCACCGTCCGCCGAAGGAGCGGGACATCGCGATGGTGTTCCAGAACTACGCGCTCTACCCGCACATGTCGGTCGCGGACAACATGGGCTTCGCGCTGAAGATGCAGGGTGTCTCCAAGGAGGACCGGGCCAAGCGCGTCGGCGAGGCCGCCAAGCTGCTCGGCCTCGAGGAGTACCTGGACCGCAAGCCGAAGGCGCTGTCCGGTGGTCAGCGGCAGCGTGTCGCGATGGGTCGTGCGATCGTCCGTAACCCGCAGGTCTTCCTGATGGACGAGCCGCTGTCGAACCTCGACGCCAAGCTGCGGGTCCAGACCCGTACGCAGATCGCCGAGCTGCAGCAGCGCCTCGGTGTCACCACCGTCTACGTCACCCACGACCAGGTCGAGGCCATGACGATGGGCGACCGGGTGGCGGTCCTCAAGGACGGTCTGCTCCAGCAGGTCGACACCCCGCTGAACCTGTACGACAACCCGAAGAACAAGTTCGTCGCGGGCTTCATCGGCTCGCCGGCGATGAACCTGATCACCGCCGACATCGCCGAGGGTGGCGCCAAGGTCGGCGACTACGTGATCCCGATCCAGCGTGACGTGCTGGCCAAGGCCGGCAACGACAAGACGCTGACCGTCGGCGTTCGCCCGGAGGCCTTCAAGGTCGCCGACGAGGGTCTGCCGGTGAAGGTCGCCGTCGTCGAGGAGCTCGGCGCCGACGCGTACCTGTACGGCACCGCGGAGCACAACAACGAGCACCAGCAGATCGTGGCGCGGATCGACGCCCGGATGCCGGTCGAGAAGGGCTCCACGGTTCGTCTGGCGGCGGTGCCGGACAAGCTGCACCTGTTCTCCTCCTCCACCGAGGAGCGTCTCACCGCCTGATCTCAGCAGTAGCCGCTACCGGCCCTGGGTGGTTCGTCCACCCGGGGCCGGTGGTTTTTGGACCCGGTCCACGGGCAGCCGGTCGGCGGGGTCCATGTTGGTCTGCTTCAGCAGATAGTGCGGGCGCTTCTTGGTCTCGTAGTAGATCCGCCCGATGTACTCGCCGATCACGCCGAGCATCACCATCTGCAGCCCACCGAGCCCGACGATCGCGGCGATCAGCGTGACGTACCCGGGCATGTCGACGCCGTGCAGGATCGCGGCGATCAGCACCCAGACGGCGTACGCGGCAGCGACCCCGGTCAGCACCAGGCCGATGTAGATCGCGAGCCGCAGCGGCTTGTTGTTGAACGACAGCAGCCCGTCGAGGCCGTACTCCAGCAGCCGCCGGAACGTCCACCGGCTCTTCCGGTCCGCCGGCGGCTTGACGTTGTCGTATTCGAACAGCAGCGACTCGAAGCCGATCCAGGCGAACAGGCCCTTGGAGAACCGGTTGTACTCGTTCAGCTCGAGCAAGCCGTCGACCGCGCGCCGGGACAGCAACCGGAAGTCGCCGACGCCGTCCATCAGCTCGACGTCGGCCCACTTGTTGATCAGCCAGTAGTACGCCCGCGCGAACAGCGTCCGGGTCGCCGGGTCGCCGGTGCGGTTGCGCCGCGCGATCACCTGGTCGAAGCCGCGCTCGTACTCGGTCAGCATCCGGCCGATCAGCTCCGGCGGGTGCTGCAGGTCGGCGTCCATGATGATCACGGCGTCGCCGGTCGCGTACCGCAGGCCGGCCAACATCGCTGCTTCCTTGCCAAAGTTCCGGCTGAAGGACAAATAGCGCACCGATTCGTCGGACGCCGCCAACCCGACGAGCGCATCGAGCGTCCCATCAGTGCTGCCGTCGTCGACGTACACGATTTCGTAGGGTCGCCCAATTGCGGCGAGCTCCTGGCCGAGCGCCTGATGGAATCGGGCGATCACCTCGACCTCGTTGTAACACGGCACCACCAGACTCAACCGCATCGTCGTCCCCATCCGCCCCGAGAGTTGACCTCGATGCCATTCTTGTCCAGACCAGAACTACCCGCTAGCTTTGGCGACCGGGTGAGCGGAACGAAGGGGCGGCCAATGGGTTCGGACGACAGCGCCGAGGGGCGAACCGAGGGACAGCGGGTCCCCCGGCGATCGGTGCTGCTCCCGGCAGCCGTCGCCGCTGTCGTGGTGGCGGCGGTCTTCGCCGCCTCCGGAATCATCCGCGGTACCTATCCCTTCGGTTCACTGTCCCGCAGTACCAACGATCTTGGCACGCAGTACATCCCGTTCTTCGCCCATCTCTGGGACGTCGTGCACGGCCGCGCCCAGGGCGACCTGCTGTTCAACTGGCAGAGCGCCTTCGGCGTCGGCTTCCTCGCGGATGCCGGGGTCGATCTCGGTAGCCCGTTGTCATTGCTGGTGGCTTTGTTCCCCCGGGACCGGATCGACCTCGCCGTCTACGTCGTCACCACACTCAAGCTGAGTCTGGCGGCGGCCGCGATGAGCGCCCTACTACTCAAGATGCGTCCCGGGCCCCGTTGGGTTGCAGCAATCCTGGGAGTTTCGTACGGCGTCTGCGGCTGGGCGCTCGACGACGGAGCATACGTGCCGATGTGGCTCGACGGCCTGATCGCACTGCCGATGTTCTTCCTGGTCGCCGAGTGGTCACTGCGCCGGACCAATCGGGTGCTGAGCGTCCTGGTGGTGGCCTTCTTCTGGCTGTCGAACTTCTACACCGCCTACATGGCGACGATCGCGGCCGGGGTCTACCTGATCGCCCGGCTGCTGAGCAGCGACCTGACCTGGGCGCTGCGGCTGAAATCGGCCGTCCGGCACGGCGTCTCGTTCGTGCTCGGGATGGCGCTGGTCGCGCCCGTCCTGGTGCCGATCATCACCGCGAACCGCGTCGCGACGCCGTCCCCGTCCGGGATCTTTCACGCCTCGGCCATGGACCTTTTCCTGTCCCGGCTGCTGCCGCTGTCCGAGGGCGTCGGCCGCACGGCCAGCCTGTACGTCGGCACGATCGCGCTGCTGCTGGCGCTGACGATGCCGTTCAACAAGTTCGTGCCGTGGCGACCGAAGACGGTCTGGGTGGTGACGACCGTGCTGATCGCGTGGTCGTTCCGCTGGGGGCCGACGCAGGAACTCTGGCATGCCTTCGACACCCCGAACGGTAGCCAGTACCGCGAGGCGTTCGTGCTCTGCGGGCTCCTGGTGGTCGTGGCCTGGCTCGCGGTCGCGTACAAGCTGCCCGGCCCGATCGCGCTGCTCGGCGGCGCGGCTCTGCTGGCTCTGATCGTGTACGTGTCCAACGGCAGCCCACTCCTCACCGAGCATTGGCTGGCGGTGGTAATCGCGTCCGGAGCGATCGCTGTAGTTGCGTTCGGCATCATCTGGACGCTGCGCCGGTTCCCGGCCACGCGGCGCGCGAAATGGCCGGTCGCCGCAGCGTTCGGCGTACTGCTGGCCGTCGTCGCGGTGGAGACCACCTGGACCGCCGTGATCACCGACGAGCAGCGCTCGAAGGTGCTCAGTACGTCGAACGCCGCGTGGAACGAGCAGCAGACCGCGCGGTACGACGCGTTGCGCGCCGCCGACGGCTGGCCGGAGTACCGCACCGAGCCGGGAACGTCGATCACGCCGAACGACCCGATCCTGCTCGGCGGCCAGGGCGCCGGCCTGTACAGCAGCCTGCTGCCGCACCCGGTGAACCAGATGATGACCGAACTCGGCTTCGGCTGGTCCGGTTACGGTCGGGCCGCGCGGACACTCGACAACCCGGTCACCGACGCGATCCTGTCGGTCGGCGCCCGGATGCGGCTCGTCGACGACGGCGATCCGGAGATCACCCGGACGACCGTGCCGCCGCTGGTGACGGTCCGGCGCCGGCTCGCCCCGGCGGTCCCGCTCGATGCCGCCGCGCCGAACGCGTACGCCGCCCAGGAGCGCCTGCTCGGCACCGAGGTGTACGACGTCCCAACGTACAAGGGCACCCGCTTTCCGTCGGGGGACGTGAAGCTCGTCGCGCGCTGCACCCCGGGCAGCCCGGTGTTCCTGTTCCTGCCCCGCGTCGGCGGCCGCGCCCGGCTGGCCGACGGCCGATGGTGGGACCTGACGGCGACCCGCCGGCCGGGGATCACCACGAGCAGCCAGATGCTCCGACTCGGGACGACGCCGGCCGACGGGGTGGTGCTGGTCGAGGTCGACTTCGCCGCCGCGCCGCAGGGCATTCCGCCGCGCTACGCGATCGGTTGTCTCGACCAGTCGGCGCTGGACACCGCGATCACCCGGCTGCGGGCGACCGGGGCGACGGATGTCGAGGCGGGCGGACACTCGCTGCGTGCGACGCTGCCCGCGGGAAGCACCGGCTGGGCGGTCGTCGGCGTACCGAAGATCGACGGCTGGAGCTGTCGGGTGGACGGCGGTCAGCGCCAGGTCCCGCGCAACTTCGGCGGCCTGATGGCCGTTCCGCTGGCCGACGGCGCGGACCGGGTCGACTGCACGTTCGTACCGCCAGGGCTGCGCCGCGGCCTGGCCGTCGGCGCAGCAGCCGCGCTGGCAACACTCGGCATCGTCCTGATCGGCGCGGTACGGCGCCGGACGACGACTCGCAGGCTGACCGACCAGTTGAGCTAGAGCGTGTCTGACAAACATTGGGGCTGTTCGTTGAGAGCCTTGGTGTCGTGTCGAGGTTTCGGTTGTTGTCGGATGTGCAGTGGTCGTTGA
>NZ_JBEZFT010000145.1:0-5653 GCF_040649595.1 Kribbella sp. NPDC048915
GGGGTGGCCCTTAACAGTGTGAATGTCCGGCGGCGTCCTACTCTCCCACGACCTCCCGGTCGCAGTACCATCGGCGCTGTCGAGCTTAACTTCCAGGTTCGGAATGGAGACTGGGTGTTTCCCCGACGCTATGGCCACCGAAACTCTATCAAAATATCAATCAAACCAACCAACAACCATCAACCGCTGAACCACCACGGGACAAGGCTGGGGGTTCGACCGTATTCCGGGAACCGTACAGTGAACGCGAACATCATTACTTGCAGCGCAGGCTTGTTTCTTGCGTGTGTGTGACAAGCCCTCGGCCTATTAGTACCAGTCAGCTCCACACGTTACCGCGCTTCCACCTCTGGCCTATCAACCCAGTGGTCTACTGGGGGCCTTACCCGGTTAACCCGGTGGGAGACCTCATCTTGAAGCGTGCTTCCCGCTTAGATGCTTTCAGCGGTTATCACTCCCGAACGTAGCCAACCAGCCGTGCTCCTGGCGGAACAACTGGCACACCAGAGGTTCGTCCACCCCGGTCCTCTCGTACTAGGGGCAGCCCTTCTCAAGTCTCCTGCGCGCGCAGCGGATAGGGACCGAACTGTCTCACGACGTTCTAAACCCAGCTCGCGTGCCGCTTTAATGGGCGAACAGCCCAACCCTTGGGACCTACTCCAGCCCCAGGATGCGACGAGCCGACATCGAGGTGCCAAACCATCCCGTCGATATGGACTCTTGGGGAAGATCAGCCTGTTATCCCCGGGGTACCTTTTATCCGTTGAGCGACGGTGCTCCCACATGCCACCGCCGGATCACTAGTTCCGACTTTCGTCCCTGCTCGACATGTCTGTCTCACAGTCAAGCTCCCTTGTGCACTTACACTCGACACCTGATTGCCAACCAGGCTGAGGGAACCTTTGAGCGCCTCCGTTACCTTTTAGGAGGCGACCGCCCCAGTCAAACTACCCACCAGGCACTGTCCCTGATCCGGATAACGGACCAAAGTTAGACAGCCAGAACAATCAGAGTGGTATTTCAACGACGACTCCACCCGAACTGGCGTCCGAGCTTCACAGTCTCCCACCTATCCTACACAAATTGTACCGACCACCAATACCAAGTTGTAGTAAAGGTCCCGGGGTCTTTCCGTCCTGCTGCGCGTAACGAGCATCTTTACTCGTAATGCAATTTCGCCGAGTCCATGGTTGAGACAGCGCCCAAGTCGTTACGCCATTCGTGCAGGTCGGAACTTACCCGACAAGGAATTTCGCTACCTTAGGATGGTTATAGTTACCACCGCCGTTTACTGGCGCTTAAGTTCAAAGCTTCGCCGGCCGAAACCAGCTAACCTGTCCCCTTAACGTTCCAGCACCGGGCAGGCGTCAGTCCGTATACATCGAATTACTTCTTCGCACGGACCTGTGTTTTTAGTAAACAGTCGCTTGGGCCTGGTCTCTGCGACCATCACCGCTACCACCAGCAAATGGTGTCACGGATCCGGTCCCCCTTCTCCCGAAGTTACGGGGGCATTTTGCCGAGTTCCTTAACCATGGTTCACTCGATCGCCTCGGTATTCTCTACCTGATCACCTGTGTCGGTTTGGGGTACGGGCGGCTCTAACACTCACTGCGAAGTTTTTCTCGGCAGCATGGGATCATCCACTTCCCCTAAACGGGTCCGCCTCGGCTCTCAGACACATGAGACACGGATTTGCCTATGCCTCGTCCTACCACCTTGCCCGCGGATCAGCTTACGCCTACCATCGCCGCGGTTGGACTACCCTCCTGCGTCACTCCTCAATGCACCTACTACCACCTCGGGCCGAACAATCCACCGATCCGTCCGAAGACATCACAGCTTCAAGTCCTTAGCATCAGCAGGTTCGGTCGGGTCGTGTTAATGCCGGTACGGGAATATCAACCCGTTGTCCATCGACTACGCCTGTCGGCCTCGCCTTAGGTCCCGACTTACCCAGGGCAGATTAGCTTGACCCTGGAACCCTTGATCATCCGGCGGACGGGTTTCTCACCCGTCATTCGCTACTCATGCCTGCATTCTCACTCGTGCAGCATCCACAACTCCATCACTAGGCTGCTTCACACGCTGCACGACGCTCCCCTACCCACCCACACACCTGGACCAACCCCAAAGGGCCGGCCGAGTACAAGTATGAGTGCCACAGCTTCGGCGGATTGCTTGAGCCCCGCTACATTGTCGGCGCGGAATCACTTGACCAGTGAGCTATTACGCACTCTTTCAAGGGTGGCTGCTTCTAAGCCAACCTCCTGGTTGTCTGGGCAACTCCACATCCTTTTCCACTTAGCAATCGCTTAGGGGCCTTAGCTGGTGATCTGGGCTGTTTCCCTCTCGACTACGGAGCTTATCCCCCGCAGTCTCACTGCCGCGCTCTCACTTACCGGCATTCGGAGTTTGGCTGATTTCGGTAAGCCGGTAAGCCCCCTAGACCATCCAGTGCTCTACCTCCGGTAAGAAACACACGACGCTGCACCTATATGCATTTCGGGGAGAACCAGCTATCACGGAGTTTGATTGGCCTTTCACCCCTATCCACAGGTCATCCCCCAGGTTTTCAACCCTGGTGGGTTCGGTCCTCCACGCGGTCTTACCCACGCTTCAACCTGCCCATGGATAGATCACTCCGCTTCGGGTCTAGAGCATGCGACTAAAACGCCCTATTCAGACTCGCTTTCGCTACGGCTACCCCACACGGGTTAACCTCGCCACACACCACTAACTCGCAGGCTCATTCTTCAAAAGGCACGCCGTCACACACCCCGAAGGGCACGCTCCGACGGATTGTAGGCAACCGGTTTCAGGTACTATTTCACTCCCCTCCCGGGGTACTTTTCATCTTTCCCTCACGGTACTAGTCCGCTATCGGTCACCAAGAAGTATTTAGGCTTAGCGGGTGGTCCCGCCAGATTCACACGAGATTTCAAGAGTCCCGTGCTACTTGGGAAAACACTCAAGAGTCACTGTCTTACGCCTACAGGGCTATAACCCACTACGGCTCAACATTCCAGAAGATTCGACTTCAACAGTGATTGATAACTCCCCGACACCACAGCGCCAGTGTCAGAATGCTCCCACAACCCCACATGCGCAACGCGCGCCAGCTATCACACGCACATGGTTTAGCCTCATCCGCTTTCGCTCGCCACTACTCACGGAATCACAATTGTTTTCTCTTCCTGCGGGTACTGAGATGTTTCACTTCCCCGCGTTCCCTCCAGAACCCTATGTGTTCAGGCACTGGTAACTGGCTTTAGAATGCCAGCTGGGTTTCCCCATTCGGACACCCCCGGATCACAGCTCGGTTGCCAACTCCCCGGGGCTTATCGCAGGCTCCAACGTCCTTCATCGGCTCTTGGTACCAAGACATCCACCGATTGCCCTTAGTAGCTTGTCACAACAAAAAACATACGAAATCAAACGAAATCGCAAAACGCTACAAAGAGATGCTCGCGTCCACTATACAGTTCTCAAAATACGGGCGGAAAACCAGCCACAACCCGACACTTGAAGACAAACCCACCAGAACCAGGGGAAACAACACACCCCAACCCCAGCAGACCACCAACAGTCCGTCAGAAGCCGGCCCCAGCCACCAACCACACCCACTCACGTCAGTGTGACCGCGACCCAGAAGAAACAGAACCAACCCCCAGAAAAAACTCTGTGAGCCGGGCCCGATCCCTCAGGACCCAACAGCGCGCCTCGGCCACTCCCCCGCATGCTCTCGCGTTCCACACACCCTCCGAAGAGGAAGCAGTACTAACTCAATCACCCGAGATCCTGGCCTAATGGTCAATGTTCCACATTCCGAAGCACCATCACCTCGAGACGAACGCTCGAGCAGTGATGAACAGGCACCACACTCCATGAATAACTCACGCGAGCAGGCACCGAATGCTCCTTAGAAAGGAGGTGATCCAGCCGCACCTTCCGGTACGGCTACCTTGTTACGACTTCGTCCTAATCGCCAGCCCCACCTTCGACGGCTCCCTCCACAAGGGTTAGGCCACCGGCTTCGGGTGTTGCCGACTTTCATGACGTGACGGGCGGTGTGTACAAGGCCCGGGAACGTATTCACCGCAGCGTTGCTGATCTGCGATTACTAGCGACTCCGACTTCATGGGGTCGAGTTGCAGACCCCAATCCGAACTGAGACCGGCTTTTTGGGATTCGCTCCACCTTACAGCTTCGCAGCCCTTTGTACCGGCCATTGTAGCATGCGTGAAGCCCTGGACATAAGGGGCATGATGACTTGACGTCATCCCCACCTTCCTCCGAGTTGACCCCGGCAGTCTCCTATGAGTCCCCACCACCCCAAAGGGCGTGCTGGCAACATAGGACGAGGGTTGCGCTCGTTGCGGGACTTAACCCAACATCTCACGACACGAGCTGACGACAGCCATGCACCACCTGTATAGGACCCTTACGGACCCCCCATCTCTGGAGGATTTCCCTATATGTCAAACCCAGGTAAGGTTCTTCGCGTTGCATCGAATTAATCCGCATGCTCCGCCGCTTGTGCGGGCCCCCGTCAATTCCTTTGAGTTTTAGCCTTGCGGCCGTACTCCCCAGGCGGGGCGCTTAATGCGTTAGCTGCGGCACGGAGGACGTGGAATGTCCCCCACACCTAGCGCCCAACGTTTACGGCGTGGACTACCAGGGTATCTAATCCTGTTCGCTACCCACGCTTTCGCTCCTCAGCGTCAGGTAAGGCCCAGAGAGCCGCCTTCGCCACCGGTGTTCTTCCTGATATCTGCGCATTCCACCGCTACACCAGGAGTTCCGCTCTCCCCTGCCTACCTCTAGTCTGCCCGTATCGGAAGCAGGCTCGGGGTTAAGCCCCGAGTTTTCACTCCCGACGTGACGAACCGCCTACGAGCCCTTTACGCCCAATAATTCCGGACAACGCTCGGACCCTACGTATTACCGCGGCTGCTGGCACGTAGTTGGCCGGTCCTTCTTCTGCAGGTACCGTCACTCTCGCTTCGTCCCTGCTGAAAGAGGTTTACAACCCGAAGGCCGTCATCCCTCACGCGGCGTTGCTGCGTCAGACTTTCGTCCATTGCGCAATATTCCCCACTGCTGCCTCCCGTAGGAGTCTGGGCCGTGTCTCAGTCCCAGTGTGGCCGGTCGCCCTCTCAGGCCGGCTACCCGTCGACGCCTTGGTAGGCCATTACCCCACCAACAAGCTGATAGGCCGCGAGCCCATCCCCAACCGCCAGAACTTTCAACCCACCACCAGGAGATGGCAAGTATTATCCGGTATTAGACCCCGTTTCCGAGGCTTATCCCAAAGTTGAGGGTAGGTTGCTCACGTGTTACTCACCCGTTCGCCGCTCGTGTACCCCCGAAGGGGCCTTACCGCTCGACTTGCATGTGTTAAGCACGCCGCCAGCGTTCGTCCTGAGCCAGGATCAAACTCTCCGTTGAAAAATATGACAAACCAGCCAAAAGCTGGAGAGTCGACAATCGAAAAGCGATCCCTTGAATTCAGAAACAAACCATCACTGGCTTGTCATCCAGATATTTCAAAGGAATCCACCCACAGACCAAAATCCGTGGACGGGGTTAATGCATTTCGGCATTGACTTTCGGCACGCTGTTGAGTTCTCAAGAATCGGACGCACACCGC
>NZ_JBEZFT010000146.1:0-5411 GCF_040649595.1 Kribbella sp. NPDC048915
GAACTTGACCTTCGACAAGCCAAGAATCCCCCACCAGACAGGCACTTCCGTGCGTTACGCGCCGAACACAACCCCAACCACGTGAAATCCCGAGGTTAGCGTTCGCCGTAAGGTTCGCGATATGGCCGACACTCCGCTGCGCGCGCTGGTCGCGGACGACGAGGAGCCCGCCCTGGCCGAGCTGGTGTACCTGCTGGGCCAGGACCCGCGGATCGGCCCGATCCACACGGCCTCGAACGGACCGGACGCGCTGAAGATCCTGCAGGCCACCGACCTCGACGTCGTGTTCTGCGACATCAAGATGCCCGGCCTGGACGGCATCGATCTGGCCCGGGTGCTGAAGAAGTTCGCCAGCCGCCCGCAGATCGTGTTCGTGACGGCGTACGACGAGCACGCGGTGGCGGCGTTCGACCTGGAGGCCACCGACTACGTGATGAAGCCGGTCCGGCAGGAGCGCCTGGCCGAGGCAGTCCGCCGCGTGGTCACGCAGGGCGCGCCGGCCGCTGTGCAGTCGCCGGAGGACTCCGACGACGAGGTGATCGCCGTGGAACTGGCCGGTGTCACCAGGTTCGTCCAGCGCTCCACCGTGCGGTACGTCGAGGCGCAGGGCGACTACGCCCGCCTGCACACCGGACAGAACTCACACCTGGTGCGCATCCCACTGAGCACGCTGGAGGAGCGCTGGAAGGACGCCGGGTTCACACGCATCCACCGGAGCACGCTGGTCGCTCTGCAGCACGTGGACGAGATGCGGGTGGACGGCGGCCGCTGCTCGGTACGGGTCGGTGACGACTGGCTCCCGGTCAGCCGGCGGCACACGCGCGAGCTCCGCGACCTCCTGGTCCGTTCGACCTCCCTGAAGTGACATGAGCACTCCCGACGGACCACGCAGGGTGCGCGTCACCAGCCCCCGGACCAGCGCGGCCCGGCGTCCGATCATGCCGACCGGTGCGCGCGAGATCGACGAGCAGACCCGGCTCGGCGAGGTCTACATGCAGTCACTGATCCAGTCCCAGCTACGACTCGCGCTGGCCGTCATCGGCGCCGTACTGCTTGTCCTGGGCAGCATCCCGTTGCTGTTCTGGCTGGTCCCACCTGCGCGCACGTTGTCGGTCCTCGGTCTCCCGCTGCCCTGGGTGCTCCTGGGCATCCTCGTGTACCCGGTGCTGTACGGCGCGGCGCGCATCTACGTACGGCAGGCGGAGCGGATCGAGGCGGAGTTCACCGAGTTCGTGGGACGGCAGTAGCGATGTCGCCGGCGATGAGCCTCACCGCGATCGGGCTGGTGGTCGTGGCGACCATCGGGATCGGCCTGTTCGGTTTGCGGATCTCCCGCACCACCAGCGACTTCTACGTCGCCAGCCGCGCCGTCAGCCCACGCTGGAACGCGTCGGCGATCAGTGGCGAGTACCTGTCCGCGGCGTCCTTCCTCGGCGTCGCCGGTCTGGTGCTGGTGAACGGCGCCGACATGCTGTGGTTCTCCGTCGGCTACACCGTGGGCTATCTGGTGCTGCTGGTCCTCGTAGCCGCTCCGCTGCGCCGGTCCGGTGCGTACACGCTGCCCGACTTCGCCGAGACCCGCTTCGAGTCACCCGTCGTACGGCGGATCTGTGCGGGGCTCGTGGTCGGTATCGGGACGCTGTACCTGCTGCCGCAGCTGCACGGCGCCGGGCTGGCGGTTCAGACGGTCACCGGCGCGCCGCCCCAGGTGGGCGCGATGATCGTCGCTGTCATCGTCGTGATGAACGTGGCCGCGGGCGGCATGCGGTCGATCACGTTCGTCCAGGCGTTCCAGTACTGGCTCAAGCTGACCGCGCTGGCGACACCGATCTTCGTCATCCTGCTCGCCTGGAACCAGCCGGTCGGCGTCCTCGACTCGTTGCACGGCGCGGCTGCTGAATGGGCCGAGCCGTTGTCCCGCGCGGGCGGCCGCGACCACCCGCTGTACGCGACGTACTCGTTGCTGCTGGCTCTGTGTTTCGGGACGATGGGCCTTCCGCACGTGCTGGTCCGCTTCTACACCAACCCCGACGGCCGTGCGGCCCGCCGTACGACCGTCGTCGTGCTCGCGTTGCTGGGGCTGTTCTATCTGTTCCCGCCGATGTACGCGATCCTCGGGCGGACGTTCGCCGCGGACCTCGTGACGACCGGCGGCGACACCGTCGTGCTCGAGCTGCCGGGCCGCGTTTTCCCTGGTACAGCAGGGGATCTGCTCGGGGCGCTGGTCGCGGCCGGTGCGTTCGCGGCCTTCCTCTCGACGTCGTCGGGGCTGACGGTCGCGATCGCCGGCGTCATCGACCAGGATCTGCTGCGGACCCGTCTGCACCGGTGGACCGGCGGCGACTACGTCGCGGTGAACAGCTTCCGGATCGCGTCGCTGCTCGCGATGATCGTGCCGTACCTGGCTTTCACCGCCACCGGTTCGCTGAGCCTCGCGGACACCGTCGGGCTCGCGTTCGCCCTCGCCGCGTCGACGTTCTGCCCGCTGCTGGTGCTGGGCATCTGGTGGCGGCGGATGACAACGACCGGCGCCGCGGCCGGTCTCGTCGTCGGCGGCGTCGCGGCCAGTGCGGCCGCGCTGGTGAACGTCGCCGGTCCACCGCAGGGCGGTTGGCCGCAGGCGCTGATCGGCCAGCCGGCCGCATGGACGATGCCGCTCGCCTTCGTCACCGTGATCGTGGTCTCCAAGCTCACCCCGCACAAGATCCCGGCCGGCACCGCCCGCTCAATGGTCCGGCTGCACACGCCTGAAGCCGTCGACGTCGACCGCGGCCTGCCGTCGCGGTGACGACCGCTCGTCGTGTGATTCCTACCGCTCACCGCAGTTCGGCGATCCACCGAACGACTGGTGTGCTCCGCTGAGCGCTCGGCGCGCATTCGTGCTGTCGGGCGGCGCGTGACCCGCGCCACAGTACGGGTCAGAGCCGGCTCCAACCGCCCGGCGTGATCCCCCGTCTTGGAGGTTTCGCGATGAGTGACATGCGCGATCCAGACCTGACGACGTACCGGGATGTCCAGTTGTCACCGGACTTCTCCGAGCTGCGTCGCCGGTTCCGGCGCTTCGTGTTCCCGATGACCGCACTGTTCCTGGTCTGGTACTTCGTCTATGTCCTGCTGGCCGCCTACGCGCCCGGCTTCATGTCGCACAGGATCGGCGGCAACATCAACGTCGCGCTGCTGTTCGGCCTCGGCCAGTTCGTGTCGACGTTCGCGATCACGATGATCTACGTCCGCTGGGCCGACCGCCGGGTCGACCCGGACGCCGAGAAATTGCGCCACCAGCTCGAGGGAGAACCGCAGTGACCGCCCCGCTGATGTTGCCGCTGGCAACCGACATCGGTAACCCGACCGTCAACATCGCGATCTTCGCGCTGTTCGTCCTGGCCACACTGGCGATCGTCTTCAAGGCGTCCCGGAACAACAAGACCGCGGCCGACTTCTACGCCGGCGGCCGCTCGTTCACCGGTCCGCAGAACGGCATCGCAATCGCCGGTGACTACCTGTCCGCCGCGTCCTTCCTCGGTATCGCCGGCGCGATCGCGCTGAACGGGTACGACGGCTTCCTGTACTCGATCGGCTTCCTGGTGGCGTGGCTGGTCGCGCTGCTGCTGGTCGCCGAACTGCTCCGGAACACCGGCCGCTTCACGATGGCCGACGTGCTGTCGTTCCGCCTCAAGCAGCGGCCGGTCCGGATGGCGGCCGCGATCTCGACCCTCGGCGTCTGCTTCTTCTACCTGCTGGCGCAGATGGCCGGCGCCGGGGGTCTGGTGGCCCTCCTGCTCGGCGTCTCCGGCCGGGCCGGGCAGAGCATCGTGATCGCCGTGGTCGGCATCCTGATGATCACGTACGTGCTCGTCGGCGGCATGAAGGGCACCACCTGGGTGCAGATCGTGAAGGCCGTGCTGCTGGTCATCGGCGCGGGCATCATGACGCTCTGGGTACTGGCGAAGTACACCTTCAACCTGTCCGGCGTGCTCGGCGCGGCCGTCGAGAACAGCCCGGCCGCCGGCGACAAGCTGCTGAACCCCGGCCTGCAGTACGGCGCCACCGGCGTCACCAAGCTCGACTTCATCTCGCTCGCACTCGCGCTGGTCCTCGGCACCGCCGGCCTGCCGCACGTCCTGATGCGGTTCTACACCGTGCCGGACTCCAAGGAGGCCCGCCGTAGCGTCAGCTGGGCGATCTGGATCATCGGCATCTTCTACCTGTTCACGCTGGTCCTCGGGTACGGCGCCGCGGCCATCGTCGGCCCCGACGTCATCCGCGCCGCGCCCGGCAAGGCGAACTCGGCGGCACCGCTGCTCGCGTTCGAACTCGGCGGCGAGGTGCTGCTCGGGGTGATCTCCGCGGTCGCCTTCGCGACGATCCTCGCCGTGGTGGCCGGCCTGACGATCACCGCGAGTACGTCGTTCGCGCACGACATCTACGGCCAGATCATCAAGAAGGGCCAGATCAGCGGCGACGGCGAGGTCCGGGTGGCCCGAATGACCGCGGTCGTCATCGGCATCGTCGCGATCATCGGCGGCATCTTCGCCAACGGGCAGAACATCGCGTTCCTGGTCGCCCTCGCGTTCGCGGTCGCGGCCAGCGCGAACCTGCCGACCATCCTGTACTCGCTGTTCTGGCGGCGCTTCAACACCCGCGGCGCACTGTGGAGCATCTACGGCGGTCTGGCCTCGACGATCATCCTGATCGTCTTCAGCCCGGTCGTCTCCGGCAAGGTTGACAAGAAGACCGGCGCCAGCCTGTCGATGATCACCGACACCGGCATCGACTTCCACTGGTTCCCGCTCGACAACCCGGGCATCATCTCGATCCCGCTGGCCTTCGTCCTCGGCTGGCTGGGCACCGTCACCAGCAAAGAGCCGGTCGACATCGACCGCTTCGCCGAAATGGAAGTCCGCTCCCTCACCGGCGCCGGCGCCGAAAAGGCAGTCCAGCACTGACCCCCCTCTGACAAGAGGCCTGTCAGGCAGGTACTGCGGACACCGCGAACCTGCCTGACAGCACCACCTCCGCCCCCAAAGACGGACCCGGCCCTCCTCCCGCCGGGTCCGTCTTTCCGTCACGCGGGGCTTGCCACCCAGACCCGCCGTACGCTCTCCGCCGTCCCTGGCGCCAACTGCCGGGGGTGTGAACAAGCACCGGTGCCCGCACACCCGTTATTTCCTGTCCACACCCACCACCACCCGTCCATACCCCCAAGAACTCACGCGCCCAGCCGCACCCAGCCCCACACCCACGCCCGTCCACGTCTGTACCTGGGACACCCGGCACGCCATGCCCGTACCCGCGCCCCCTCCCGCCTGAAGAAACCCTCCTAGTACTACAGCCGGAGATCGTGATCTGCGGCGGCGTCAGGCCACGATCCGGGCCCGATCCGGGGAGGATTTCACCCCAGGATCGGCCAG
>NZ_JBEZFT010000147.1:0-4641 GCF_040649595.1 Kribbella sp. NPDC048915
CCGATTAGTGCGCAAATCCAGCAGCCCCACCACGCAAACCCGCAGGTCACAGCCTCGCGCTCACGCCAACCCCGCCTCGGTGATAAGAGTCAGGTACGCCGCTGCTGGAATCTCCTCCCGCACCCCATCCGGCCCGATGACAGCCGGCCCTCCAGGCACGATTCGCCGATCGTCGCCCCCTCCAGAAGGTAGATCCGCGCATCAGTAATGGGCCCCAGCCATACCCAGATGCTATCCGCCACCCGGCCCGCGTGCCCCTCGACCACTCGATCCATGTGGATAACCACCAAGGGAACAGTCCGGCTCCGCTCGTCGTGCCAGGGACACGTCGACGCGCGATCAGCAACCGGCCTTGGGCTGCACCGTCACTTCCCCACCATTCGGATCCACAAGCACCGGAACAGCCTCCCCGATGCGCAGCTGGGTGGTCGCCTGTTGAGTCCGGGACACCTGGCCTGTGTCGCCGAGCGTGCTCCGCCAAGTGATGTCCCACTCCGCGGTTGCGGTGACCTGATACTTGCAGCCCGGCAGTTTTGTAGAGGTCTTCACGTACCGATGCCCGCAGGTGGGCGAGGGTCGCACGCCCATCGACTCGTCGTATGGCGTACCGGGGCCTTTGCACCGCACGATCTTGCCGTCGCCCATCGTCCAGTTGATCGCTTTCACCTGGGCGGTCGCAGTCACCGACAATCCGGGCACGCTCGCCTCCCGCTCGATCGGACCCCAGGTGTTCTCAGTCTTGTTCACCCACAACCACACCGGCATGTTCACCAGACCGATCCGACCAGGAGCCGGCGCCGTCTTGATCAGCGGAGCTCCGAGATTCATCGACGCGATCGCCTCGTACACCAGAGTCAACGGATCAATCACAACTGTATCCGGCTCACCAGGCAACCAGATCCATTCGGACACAACATGTCGGCCCTGGTCGTACCCCTGTTCGCGGGCGCACGCCCAAATACTGCCGTCAGTATGCCCTTGCCAGCGGGGATCGCTGAAAGGAGGCGCGGGTATTTCGCGCTTCATGTAGCACTGGCGGCTGTTCGACCAGTTGCCGAACTCCTTGTCGACGCATGGTTGCACAGCGCCCTTGAACGTGCATTCCACCTTCGTCGTGCCTTTGTCCTCTCCAGGTTTCCCGGGATCAGTTGTAGAAGCTGTGGTTGGCTGAACTCCTGTGAGTTTCCAATAGCAAGTGCTTAGGACGCAGACCCACTGGTAACCCGGGCCAGGTGGAGGGCCAGGAGGCAGTTTGTTGCCCATTGCATTGCCGGGGCAAAGAATGGCCATCATTAGTGAGCCGGCGACGACGAACCAACTGGCCCTGGCTCGGCTCAGCATGTCCCTTTGTCCTCATCCCTGATGAGGAACCACATCTTCTTGCCTGACAGGTTCGGAGCGTAGCGCAAGAGAGACATGATTTGCCTACGGGGCTCGCTGCCAGGAGCTGACTGCACCGGCTTTCCGTTGCTCCTGAACCGCATGATTTGCGTGGAGGTGTCGACACATTGGACGAGCACGATCTCTGGCTGCTGCTCTTGCAGTTTCACTGAAGCTACGGTCGACTTGAGAGTCTTGGGGCTCCCGGTGACGTACAGGTTGCTGCGTTCCAACGTCCGCGCCTGGTCGACGATCGTGAGGATCCATTCGCCGCTGATGCCGGCTTGCTCAAGTGTCGGGCGATCCAGCGCCTTGGGGTTCATAAACGTTCGATCGATGGCAGCCATTGCAACGGCATACCGGGTTTTGGCTGCCGTGATGGCTGCCTGTTGTTCCGGAGTCCAGGTTGGGGATGAGGGGGCGGTTGGTGTGGGGGTGGGGGTGCTGCTGGGCGAGACCGGGTTGGTGTTGGGCCGGCCGGCTTCGGGGGAGCCGTTGCAGGCGGTCAGCAGGGTGAGGGTGCTGAGCGTGGCGACGGCGGCGAGTAGCGGTCGGCGGGGCATGGGGTGGGGCTCCGTTCTGTGTGCTGTTGGTGTAAGGGTGGCATACGGAGGGTGTTCGGTGGGGTGGGTTGTCCACAGGTTGCAGGTTCTTGCAGTCACGGTGTGTGTTCGGCGGGCTGGCGGTGGTCGTTTCGGTCCGACTTTGTGCATGCAGTCCGTGAAATGTGGGGCCGAAAGTACGGATCTGGTGCACGAGATGGGCCTGGAACGGCCGCGATGAACCAGAGGGCGCGGGCTCGGCCGGCATGCTGCACTCGCGGTTAGGTGGGGTGGTCGGGCGGGCGTGTGCGACGCGACGGTGGTCGTTTGGCGCACGAGGGACGACTGTGTATGGACGGCGCAAGGCGCATCGCGCGCGGATGTACTCGCACAGCACACGCCAAACCGAGCGACCGCGGTGCTGCGATTGCGGCGCCGGGCCGCACGTACCAGGGTGTTGCCTATTTGTCCTGCTCGGTGCCCTTGGCCTTCTCGGCACCCTTCGCGGAGCCACTCTTCCGCGCCTCCGGTGTGGTGGCCGGCCCCTCCATCTTCCCCGCCTCGGCGACCCCCGCGAACGCAGCGTACTCCGCCGTTCCCTTCTGCGGCGCCGTCAACGCCGGCGACGCCCCACGCTGCTCCGGCGGTACCACCTGATTCAACCGCTGAGCAAACGACCGCAACTCCTGCCCCTGCGCCATCTTGTCGATCAACGCCGACATCGACCTGGGCTCCGGCGGTTCCGGTCGACCATCGTCTGCAGGCCGGCCTGGACCCGGGCCGGATCCTCGTCAAGCTTCCGGATGAGGAACTGGCTCAGGTTCTCCACCCGCATCGCATGCGGACCGGACGACGCCGGGTTGAAGTCCTTGAGATTGTTGGTCACGAGCACGTCGGACTGGCTGTTCACTGCGCCCGCCAGCACATGCTTGTCTTTCGGATCCGCCTGCATCTGGTCCTGCAGGCCCTGCGGCGGCGCTGCCGTCAACGCTGACTCGAATGCAGTGTTCATCCGACCGATGCGCTTGTCGATCGCTTCTTCTGACATACCAGGCGGTTGGTTGCGACGCATCTCGTCCATGACCTGCTGACAGTTTCGAAGACGCCTTCGTGTGCGGGCGACATGAGGATGTTGGTCGTTTCCTGCCCGCGGATCACATTGGCATCGAGAAACGCCCTCTCAGTGTCCCGGCGGTCCGGCCCGGGCGTCGTCTCCGGCATTCTGGCTACGCCTCGTCCTCGGGTTCGTCGGCCAGCATCTCGTCGAGCGCGGCGCGCTGCCGTTCGTGCCGCGCGTTGTCCCACCTGATGACGTCGGCCAGCCGAACCCAGTCGACGTACTCCGTTGACCTGAAGGGAATCTCACCCGCCGCGACGTGCTTGCGGAGTACGTCGCTGCGCACACCGATCGCGTACGCAGCCTCGTCGATCGGCAACTCCGGCCGGAACGGCGTGACCTTGACCGCCTGGCCGGCCCGCATCGCCTTGAGCACATGCTCAAGCGCCCGATAAACCATCGGCGGAACTTCTTCCCGCTTCCCATCCGGTCCGATGATCGCCGGCCCACCAGGAGTCACCTGGCGCTCATCGCCATCGAGCAAATAGATCCGCGCATCCCGCGTCGGTCCAAGCATGCCCGCAGTCTATTGGCCCCCAGGACTGCCGCCCGGTCGAACCTGAGACCTGTGGACAACTCCCCGGAAGCTGTCCTCGCGTGTCTCGTGAAGGGAGAGAACTTGGGGTGTCAGCAGGCCGGTCCGGCGACGCTGGTTTCGCCCCCTTCAGGATCGACAAGCACCGGCACAGCTTCCGCGATCCGAAGCTGGGTGGTGGCCTGCCGATCCATGGAAATCTGCCCAGTGTCCCCGAGCGTGCTCCGCCACGTAATGCTCCATCGCGCCGTCGCGGTCACCGGGTACTTGCAGCCGGGAAGCTTCGCCGACGTCTTCACATACCGATGCCCGCACGTCGGCGAGGCTTTCGTCCCCATCGCCTCCGTGTAGGGCGTGCCAGGCCCCTTGCACCGAACGACCTTCCCGTCTCCCACCGCCCAGTCAACAGCAGTCACCCGAGCGGAAGCCGTGACCGACAACCCCGGCACGCTCGCCGTCCGCTCAATCGGCCCCCACGTGTTCTCCGTCTTGTTGACCCACATCCAAACCGGCATATTCACGAGCCCGATCTGTCCGGCGGCAGGCGCCGTTTCGATCAGCGGCGCTTCCAATTGCATTGCTGCAACAGCTCGATAAACCAGAGTCATTGGATCGACCACGATCGTGTCCGGCTCGCCGGGGAGCCAGATCCACTCGGTCACAATGTGTCGACCCTGATCGTAGCCCTGCTCGCGCTGGCATGCCCAGATGCTGCCATCCGCATGACCCTGCCAGCGCGGATCATCGCGCGGCGGCGGCTCCTCGCGTTTCATATAGCATTGATGGCTGTTCGACCAGTTCCCGAGCTGCGCATCAATGCACGGTTGAACCGCACCCTTGAACGTGCATTCGGTCCTCGTGGAACTTTCGTCTTTCTCCGGTGTGCCGTTGCTCGTGGTAACGGTCGTGGTGATAATTGTGTCCCGTACTGTCCACTGGCAGTGGTAGCCAAGGCATACCCACTCGTAACCTGGCTCTTCACGATCCAGGGTGTAGTCGGGGTCTGAATCCGCCGGTCTCCAGGAGTGATCGTGCGATGTAGTTGGTGAGGTTGCGGAATCCGAGAG
>NZ_JBEZFT010000148.1:0-4375 GCF_040649595.1 Kribbella sp. NPDC048915
CGAGACTTGGGTAAGCAGCGCCGATTCTGGACACCCTCGCCCGTGCCGTCACGCATCCACGCCGGACACCAATCCCCGTGCATCAATCATCTAGGCGGTTGACTTGGTTCTGCGAACGAAGGAGAAGGACACATGAAGCTCGCATGCTCGGACTACACTTTCCCGCTCCTCGACCACGAGGAAGCCTGCGCGCTCATCGCGAGGCTGGGCTTCGAGGGCGTCAACGTGGGGGTATGGGGCTCGATCACCCAGTTGCGTGCCGATGACGCCGCCGCCGACCCGGTCTCTGCGGGTCGCGCGGCGGCGTCGCGGTTGCGCAGCCACGGGCTGGTCGCGGCCGACGTCTTCCTAATCGCGGACCCGGACTACTCCGTGCTCGCGGTCAACCACCCGGACTCACGGGAACGCGAGCGTTCCCGCGACCGGTTCCGGCGCTGGCTCGAGTTCGTCGCCGAGGCGGGTGCCAGCGGTCTGACCGTGCTACCCGGCCTCGACTTCGACGGCGTCCCGCACGACGAGTCGCTGGGCCGCGCGGCGGAGGAGCTGGCCGTCCGGGTCGAGGCCGGCGCGGAAGCCGGGCTGGCGGTCTCGGTCGAGCCGCACATCGGCTCGGTAGTCGCCTCGCCCGCCGACACCGCCCGGTTGCTCGAGCTGAGCCCGGGTCTGCAGCTGACCCTGGACCACTCGCACTTCGTGATGCAGGGGCACGGCGTCCAAGAGCTGGACCCGCTGCTCGGCCGGGCCCGGCACCTGCACGCGCGAGGCGCCCGGGCCGAGCGGCTCCAGGTCGGGATGAAGGACAACGTCATCGACTACGAGCACGTGGTCGGCGGGCTCCAGGACGCCGGCTTCGACGGCTTCCTCATCACCGAGTACCTGTGGATCGACCAGGGCCGCTGCGACGAGTGCGACACGCTGTCGGAAACGATCCTGATGCGCGACCGGTTGCAGGCTGCGATGGGTGCGCGGACGTCGGTCGGCTGACCTCACTCGTACAACGAACCAGGGCCGCTCCTGCACGGAGCGGCCCTCGTCCTTGCTGCCTGGTGCTACCCGAGCAGATCCCGGTGAATCGGCTCCAGACCGGCCTCGCGGAAGATCCGGGCGCAGCGCGGGTCCGCCTGGCAGGCAGCCTCGGCGTGATCTGCCGGGAGCTGGGTGTTGTTCGTGGTGGTCACGTCGACCACCGGCCCGCACATCCACGTCGGGCCGTTGTCGGTCCAGTAGTTCCCGTCATAGCGCAGGTGCGCGATCTGCGCGAGCGCAGGGACCGAGCAGCCGCCGGTCGACCCGAAGACGAAGTCGTAGATCACGTTGTCGGTCACCTTGATCCAGTTTGATCCCCAGTCGGTGTACAGCGCCCAGTACGGCTGCTGCATGTCGTGGATGACGTTCCCGGAGATCTCCGCCGCCGTGTGCCAGGAGTCGCCCTGCTTGAACGTCGTGTAGATCCCGCCGCCGTCGTACAGCACCTTCATGTAGTCGAAGAGCAGGTTGTCGACGATCCTCGCCTCAGAGTTGGTGGGACGCGCCGGGTCCACGGGGCCGTTCGCG
Organism: Kribbella sp. NPDC048915; assembly: GCF_040649595.1. Taxonomy (NCBI): domain Bacteria; kingdom Bacillati; phylum Actinomycetota; class Actinomycetes; order Propionibacteriales; family Kribbellaceae; genus Kribbella; species Kribbella sp. NPDC048915. The sequence goes on from NZ_JBEZFT010000148.1 coordinate 1,555, forward strand.
CGCACCATCTGGTTGTGTGCCTGGCCGACTACGATCCCGCTGTACGGCAGGTCGTTGAGCTGGTTGTGGGCCACGGTGAGCCGGGTGGTGCGGACGCCGAAGACACCGGTGCCGCCGTGGTACTCGACGCCGATCCGGTGGATCCAGTTGTTCGCGACCAGGTTGTCCTCGCTGGCAGTGCCGGCGGTCTCCGGACGGTCGTCGCCGACAAGCACGCCGCCACTGGAGATGTCGGTGAACTCGTTGCCGCGTACGACCGAGTCCGAGCCGACCAGCTCGAGTCCCGTTGCGCCGAGCCTGCGGAACGTGTTGCGCTCCACGGCGACGTTCTTGACCCGGCGGAGGACCACGTTGCCCGGCATGCTCTGCGCCTGAGGGCTCAGGCTCACCGCGAGCACGGAGCCGTCGCCGTTCTCGAAGAAGCCGCCCAGGTAGTGCACGAACCCTTCGTCGGTGCTCGGCTGCAGCCAGGTCGCCTCGGCGAAGGTGAGACCGCGGAAGGTGACGTCGTGCAGCGGGCTGGTGTCGGTGCCCTGGCCGTCGACGATCCGCTCCAGCACGGGGGCGACGACGGTGCTGGTGCTCAGCTGCTCACCCGCGCGTGGCCGGTAGTACAGCACATGCTGCCCAGGCTCCGAGCGATCCAGGTAGAACGTCCCGGGCTGGTCCAGGAAGGTCCGATCGTTCTCGATTGTGGCCGGCTTCAGTCCGACGCCGGGGAACCCGTTGGCGCCGAAGATCGCGATCAGCCTGCGGAAGCAGGGCTGGTCCATGGTGATCCGCGAGCCGGTGCCGAAGGGACTCACCGAGGCGACTCCGCAGCGCGGCTCGGACCAGGTGAACGCCTTGGTGAATACCAGCTCTACGTCCTGCGGCCGCTTCCAGTGCAGGGGGGGCCGTGCTGCTGGTGGTGAACCCGTCGGCGGTGCGGGTCCAGTCCGGCAGGTCGCCTGTGGTGCTCGCTCGGGTGACGCGGACGCCGGCGACGTACAGCTGCCGGGTCTCCAGATCACCCGCGTCGGCCTTCCAGACGCCGGAGCCCGCAGACGACCAACCAGTCACCTCGCGGCCGCCGCTGAGCACCACGTGGTCCTGCTGGCTGGTGCCGTATCGGTACGGCTGCCAGACGACCCGGTGTCCGTTCTGGCCGGAGTCGCCGAGCGCGTCCCGCAGGGTGAGCGGTTGCTCGAGGCGGTAGGTTCCCTGGTGCAGGTCCACCACGATGTCGCCGCGCATGTCCGCGCTGAGCGAGCGGACCTCCTGCTGGGCGCGCTGCACGGTGCGGAACGGCTGGCCGCGGGTCCCCGGGTTGCCGTCGTCGCCCGAGGGGGCGACATGCACGTGCGTCTCTCGCGGGGCCCGGTCCGGTGTCGCGGCCGCCGGCGCTTGGACGGCGACCAGCACGCCGACGACAGTCAGGACGACCTGACCGAGGGTGGGCCTTACCCCCGGTTCTTGGACACGGTGGTGGATTACGCCGCTGACGGGAGCGTAGCGGTGTAGGCGGTCTCGTAGGTGATCGGGGATTGGTAGTGGCACCAGGAGTGCCGTCGTCGGGTGTTGTAGCGGGTCAGCCATCTGAAGACTTCCCGACGGCAGGTGGCCTCGTCGGGCCAGCAGGTGGCGTCTTGGAGGACTTCGCGTTTCAGGGTGGCGTTGAACGATTCCGCGAGGGCGTTGTCGGCACTGGTCCCGACCGCGCCCATCGACTGGGTCACGCCGAGGTCGGCGCACAGTCGTGCGTAGGCCTGGGAGGTGTAGACCGATCCGTGGTCGGAGTGGAACACGGCTCCGGTCAGTGCTTGCGAGCTGCCGCGGGTCGCGGCGGCGGCCTTGAGGGCGTCTTCGACGAGTTCGACGCGCATGTGGTCGGCGATCGCCCAGCCGGCCAGCCGGCGGCTGTAGCAGTCGATGACGGTGGCCAGGTACAGGTTGTGGCCGTCGGCAAGCGGTAGATAGGTGATGTCGCCGACGTAGCGCTGGTTCGGCGCGTCGGCGGTGAAGTTCCGCTTGAGCAGGTCAGGCACCAACTGATCGGCCGGCTCGGGGATCGTGGTGCGGACCCGCCGACGCTTGGTGTAGCCGCGGATGCCGTGCTCACGCATCACCCGCGCGACCCGCTTGTGGTTGACCCGCTCACCGGCAGCAGCGCCGTCGTTGAGTTCGGCGGTGACCCGCGGCGCCCCGACCGTCTTGTCCTCGTCATGGACGGCCCGGATCCGTTGCGCGAGTGCGGCATCGGCGGCAGCGCGCCGTTGCCGGCCCTCGGCCGCGGCGAGCCAGGCGTAGTACGACGAGCGCACTGCCAGGTTCGACCTGTGTGAGGCTGCGGCCTCCTCGCAGGTCGCCGGATTGAGGCTCGAACACGCTCAGCAGAACAGCAGCCACCACGACAGCCAGACAACCGGCAGCCCAGCGATGATGCATTCCGGCCAGCCGCGCGAGGAGCTTTCCCAGTCGCCACGCTGCGGCCAGCAGGTTGAACAGCAGAGTCGCGACGAGCAGGATCAGCACAATCGCCGCCGCGACCATCAGGGCCTCAGTGAACATGCGTCCCCCTCGACGAACCCACCTGCTGCCCGCCCGCATCCCGGGGCGGCCTGCCTCGCACTGCGTTGATCGCTTTCACCGCGCGGACCGTTACTGCCCCGAACCTCAGACGATCGATACACGCACACACCGTGGGTGATCGAGGGACTCGCTCCGGGGGCCACCTGTAGCCCCACAGCTAGAGCGTGTCTGACAAACATTGGGGCTGTTCGTTGAGAGCCTTGGTGTCGTGTCGAGGTTTCGGTTGTTGTCGGATGTGCAGTGGTCGTTG
>NZ_JBEZFT010000149.1:0-4189 GCF_040649595.1 Kribbella sp. NPDC048915
GGTGGATCGACGGTTCTGACATACCCCCAGGCTATGGCCTGGGCGGTAACCCGGCGGGTTCAGACGCGATCCGTCAACCAAGTCCTCAGCTGCTGACCGGATCGGACCGATTCCGGACAATGCTCTTGGCGAACGCCTCCGCCGAGGAGATCGTGGCAGCCTGGAAGTCCGAGACCGACGCCTGGACCGCCCGGCGCGCCAAGTACCTGCTCTACAAGGGAGCCCGCCGATGAAGCGGTGGGCCGCGATCACGACCGCCTTCACGACTGTCTCTGCGGTGATACTCACGATGACGTCCCCTGCTGTTGCGGCCGGCAACAAGTCCGGCCGCTTCGACCGCCCGTACACCGGCTACGCGCCGAAGACCACGCTGCTGCGTGACGCGACCCCGGCGAAGGCCGGCCTGGACGCGGCACCGATCGACGCCGCGCTGGCCCAGGTCGAGGCCTGGACCCGGCCGGACGGGACGGCGAAACCGCTGTACGCCGGTGCCGTCACGCTGCTCGGCCACGATGGGAAGATCGTCACCCGCACGGCCACCGGGCTGGCGCTGAAGTACGCCGACGGCGACGGCACCGAGCTGCCGCCGGAACAGCAGATTCCGATGCGCACCGACACGATCTTCGACCTGGCGTCGGTGTCCAAGCTGTTCACGTCGATCGTGACGATGCAGCTGGTCGAGAAGGGCAAGGTCGACCTGGACGCGCCGATCGCGACCTACATCCCGGAGTTCGCGGAAAACGGCAAGGAAACGGTCACCGTCCGGCAAGCACTCACGCACACCAGTGGATTTCCTGCCTGGCTCCCGCTGTGGAGCTCGCAACCGGACCCGGCCTCCCGCCTGCACATGGCGCTGACCGCGAAACTGCAGAACCCGCCCGGTTCGACCTACCTCTACAGCGACCTGAACCTGATCGCGCTCGGCGAGCTCGCCCACCGCGTAACCGGGAAAACGCTGGACAAACTGGTCGCCGACGGCATCACGAAGCCGCTGCAGATGCGCGACACCGGCTACAACCCGGACCCGAAGAAGAAGCAGCGGATCGCGGCCACCGAGTACCAGACCACCCCGCCGCGCGGCATGGTCTGGGGCGAGGTCCACGACGAGAACGCCTGGTCGCTGGACGGTGTCGCGGGCCACGCGGGTGTGTTCAGCACCGCCGACGACCTCGCGATCCTCGCGCAGACGTTCCTGAACGGCGGAAGCTACCGCGGCGCCCGGATCCTCAAGGAGGCCTCGGTCACCGCGATGATCACGAACTTCAACGAGGGTTTCCCGGGCAACGACCACGGCCTCGGCTTCGAGCTCAACCAGCGCTGGTACATGGCCGGCCTGTCCGGACCGCGCACGGCCGGCCACACCGGGTACACCGGCACGTCGTTGGTGATCGACTTCGACTCCCGCTCGTTCGCGATCCTGCTCACCAACCGGGTCCACCCGAGCCGCAACTGGGGCAGCAACAACCCGGCCCGGCGCGCGGTCGCCCAGGGCCTCGCACTCGCCCTCGGCGTCGGTCCGCGGCACGGCAAGGACGCCTGGTTCTCCGGTACGACGGACAACTCGAGCAGCACGCTGGACGCGAAGGTCGCCGTACCGGCCGATGGCGCGCGGCTCGCGTTCGACCTGTTCGTCGACACCGAGGACACCGACCTGCTGTACCTGGAAAGCTCCACCGACGGGACCACCTGGACGAAGGTGCCGTTCACGGTTCGTGACCGGGGCTCGGTGATCGACACCGACGGCTCGATCAGCGGATCCGGCGACCGGCACTGGCATCAGGTCACCGCGGACCTCGGCCCGGGCGAGCAGACGGTGCGCTGGCGCTACACGTCCGATCCGCTGTACCAGGGTCGCGGCGTCTACGTGGACGGTGTGAAGATCACGAGCGGTAATGGTGTTCTTCTCGACGGCGAACGCACCCCGGAGTCATTTACCGCCACAGGTTGGAGACTTTCGCGTCGGTGACCCCATCGGGTGCATAGTCGCCGTACCGTGCTGTCATGAACTCAACATCCTCTCCAGAACCCACGGGGCCGCTGCTGGTCCGGGTCCGCGCGGTGATGCCCGCGCTGGCGCCGGCCGAGCAGCGGGTGGCGAACGCGGTCCTCGCGGACCCGGGCGGGGTGGCGGCGATGACGATCTCCGAACTGGCCGAGGTGGCGTCCACCTCGGAGACCACGGTCATCCGGTTCTGCAAGCAGATCGGCGTCCCCGGGTACCCGCAGCTCCGCCTGCAGTTGGCGGCCCAGTCGGCGCAGGAGAGCATCCGGCCGGAGGTCGGCGGGGACATCGAGCCCGGTGACTCGCTGTCCGACGTGGTCAGCAAGGTCGCGTTCGCCGACGAGCGGGCGGTCCGCGAGACCGCGCAGCAGGTCGACGTGGACGCGCTCGCCAAGGTCGTGGACGCGGTGGTGAAGGCCAAGCGCGTCGACCTGTACGGCTTCGCCGCGAGCGCGTTCGTCGCCCTCGACCTGCAGCAGAAGCTGCACCGGATCCGCCGGGTGGCGTTCGCGTGGTCGGACGTGCACATCGCGCTGACCAGCGCCGCGCTGCTCGGTGCGGGCGACGTCGCGATCGGTATCTCCCACACCGGCACCACCGTCGAGGTCGTCGAGGCGCTCGAGGAGGCCGCCAAGCACGGCGCCACGACGGTCGCGGTGACCAACTTTCCGCGGTCCCCGCTGGCCCGGACGGCGGACCTCGTACTCACCACGGCCGCGCGGGAGACGACGTACCGCTCGGGGGCGATGGCGAGCCGGATCGCGCAACTGACAGTGATCGACTGCCTGTTCATCGGCGTCGCCCAGCAGGTGCTGCCGGACGCCCGGAAGGCGCTGGAGGAGACCGCCTCCGCGGTCCGCGGTCACCGGTTGAAGGGGTCGGAGTAGCGCCCTGTCAAGATTCAACGGAATTGAAAATCCTTCAGTAGAAAACTAACATCGATTCCGTGACCTCACCGACCGAGCAGCGCAACCCCAGGACGCTCGCCATCGACGCGGTGGGGACGTCCGAGATCCTCCAGTTGGTGAACAACGAGGACGCACTGGTCGCGGGCGCGGTCGGCGCGGTGATCCCCGAGCTCACCAAGGCCGTCGACGCCGCCGTCGAGGCAGTCCGCGGCGGCGGCCGCGTGCACTACTTCGGCGCCGGTACGTCGGGACGCCTGGCGACCCTGGACGCCGCCGAACTGCTGCCCACGTTCCACGTGCCGGACGGCCTCGTGGTCGCGCACCACGCCGGCGGCACCGAGGCGCTGCTGCGCGCGGTCGAGAACGTCGAGGACTCCGAGGACGGCGGCGCCGCAGACGCCTCCGAGGTCACCGGTCAGGACCTCGTCATCGGCCTCGCCGCGTCCGGCAGCACGCCGTACGTCGCCGGCGCCCTGAAGGCCGCCCGCGCGGCCGGGGCGACCACCGTGCTGGTCACGTCCAACCCGGACGCACCGCTGGCGCCGCTCGCCGACATCGTGATCGCGGCCGACACCGGCCCCGAGGTGATCGCGGGCTCGACCCGACTGAAGGCCGGCACCGCGCAGAAGATGATCCTGAACGCGTTCTCGACGACGCTGATGATCAAACTCGGCCGTACCTGGTCCAACCTGATGGTCGACCTCGTCGCCACCAACAAGAAGCTCCGCGGCCGTATGCTCCGCATCCTCGGCGAAGCCACCGGCGCCGACCAGGCCGCCTGCGAAGCCGCCCTCGCCGCCGCGGACGGCGAACTCAAGCCGGCCCTGGTCCACCTCCTCACCGGCACCCCCATCCCCGAGGCCCGCGCCGCCCTCGAGTCGGCCCACGGCCGCGTAGCCACCGCCCTCGCCGAACTCGGCACCCCCGCCTGACGCACCCGCGACAGCCCGTCGTGACGCCCCCGTGACACGCCCGCCCGCCTGACACGCCCGCCCGCCTGACGCGCACCTCGCCTCGGGCGAACCCTCCACTTCAGAGGACAACCGCGGCTCTTGGGGGTCCTCCGCTGGTACACCGACCCCAACACGAGCGGACAACCGGCTGTTGTGACTGATCCGTGCGTGGGTCCGGGTGACCGAGTCGGCGCGCGCTGGACGCCACGCGCAGGACCGCGCGTGCGTTCCCGCACGGTGGGTTCACCCATCGTGTTGTGGGTTCCTGACCCGTGTGAAGGGTACGGAACCCACAACACCGTGGGTGTACCCACCCGTCCGCGGTA
>NZ_JBEZFT010000150.1:0-3341 GCF_040649595.1 Kribbella sp. NPDC048915
AGTGTGGTGCGGGGCGGGTGTGTTCGGTGTCTGGTTCACGCTCAGCTGTGGCCCCTGGCACGGGACACGTCCTGTCGACCTGACACACGCCACACGCCACCCACGCCACCCACGCCACCCGCCCGAGCGTCCCCGGCTCCATCACCACGACCACCGAATCCAGACCAGGCCGTGCATCAATCATCTAGGAGAGTTTTCCGCACGACACTGGAGGCTTATGCCCGCCATACGCGGGAAAACCCTCCACAGATGCGGCTCCAACAACCCCACGCCACCATCCACGCCCCGATCACCCGCGCGCCCTCATCACCCGCGCGCCCCGATGACCCGCGCGCCCTCATCACCCCAGCGATCCCTCACCCCGTCGGCCCGCGACCACCTCCCCTCGGGCAGAAGCCAACCCACACGTCAGTCAGCGGACCCGGATAACCCCGCGAAGTGGGGGTTCTTCGTCGGTGTACCAACGAGGAACCCCCAACAGCAGGGGTGAACCGTCCTTGTTTTGTCGGTGGGGTCCGGCACTCTGAAGGGCGATGAACGAGCCAGGGGTATTGCTGACCGCGCGAGCCATGGTGCTCCACGACCTCGCCGCGCGCGGCTTCGACGACGCGGCGATGGTGTCCTTGCTGGAGGACGCCGTCGCCGGGCGTCAGTGGTGGCTGGACCAGTGGCCCGACGGCGCGGAGCACATCGCCGGTCTGGTGGCGCAGGACGTCCAGGACCGCCTGGTCGACTCCGGGGTGCGCTGGCCGCGCTGCACCGCCTGCGACGACCTGCAGGACCACGAGCTCCGCATCGAGCCCGAGCTCGGACCCGACCCGCACTGGGTCTGCGAGCGCGCCGGGATCGAGGTGTCACCTCTGGGACACCTGACCTGACTCCTCCGGGCGATACCTGATTGCCCTACATGTAGCCAGGCTACTATTGTCTGGCTACATGAGAGCTCTGATCGTTTTGCGGGTGGTCGCCGGCGTGCATGCGCTGGCCATCTGCCTGCAGCCGCTGTTCGCCGGCCTTTACCTGAACGGCTCGCCGGCCGGCATCCGGATGCACGAGACCACCGGGCTGATCCTGAGCGCTCTCAGCCTCATGCAGTTGCTGGTAGCAACGATGTGGTGGCGTTCCGGCGGCCGCTGGACCGCCTCCGCGGTGAGCCTGCTGATCGTGGCCGGCGAGATCGCCCAGGGCGCAGTGGGCCACAGCCGTCTGTTGGCGATCCACGCCCCGCTCGGCGTTGCCTTGGTGGTCGTCTCGGTCGCCTTCGCACTGCGTGTCGGCCGGCCGCGGGCGGTGGTCGCATGATCACTGTCGCGCCGCCACCCGCGCTCAATGTACGGCGGCCGCGCGTCAGCCTGTACACGCTGCGCGTCGTCCTGGTCCTACACGCCGTACTCGTGATCGCGCAGCCGATCGCGGCCGGGTACTTCCTGGCCGGCAACGTCGACGCGATGACCACGTTCCACGCCACGATCGGCAGCACCATCTGGATGGTCGCGATGCTCCAGACCGGCGCGGCCATCGGGTACGCGATCGGCAGCCGCGGGCGGTTCCTGCCGTTGCTGTGGTCCGTGGTACTGGTCGTCGCCGAGTTCGTCCAACTGACGTTCGGCTACCTGCAGAACTTCGCCGTCCATGTTCCGCTCGGTACGGCGATCGTCGGCTCAGTGTGCTGCCTGACGGTCTGGTCGTTCCGTTCCACCGCACGTCTGAATCGCCAGGAGATGAAACGATGAGGTTGTCCCGCCGGGGGTTGCTGGCCGCCACGGGCGGCGCCCTGGTTCTCACCGCCTGCGGCCAGGAGGCCAGGCCCGCACAGTCCGGGGAACTCCTGCGCAGCAAGGCGAAACTGCCCGAACCGTTCCAGGTTCCACTGCCGATCCCACCGGTCAAGAAGCCGATCCGGTCCGACGCGAACGCCGATTATTATCGGGTTGTCCAACGAACTGCGCACCACGAGATCCTGCCCGGCCTGAAGACCGAGGTAATGGGGTACGACGGCCTGCTGCCCGGGCCGACGTTCGACGTGCGGAGCGGGCGGACCACCGTCGTGGAGCAGGTCAACGAACTCGACGTACCGGTCGCCGTCCACCTGCACGGCGGCCACACCCCCGCTGCGAGTGACGGGTGGCCGCTCGACCTGATCATGCCCACGAAGGGCGGGCACGGTTCCCACGGCGAGCACGGCGGGCACCAGATGGCCGGCGGCGACCCGACGACCGGCAAGCGCGTCTACACCTACCCGAACACCCAGCGCGCCGCGACGCTCTGGTACCACGACCACACGATGGACTACACCGCGCCGCGGGTCTATCGCGGTCTGTTCGGTCTGCACCTCGTCCGCGACGACGAAGAGGAGAATCTCCCACTGCCGAAGGGCGATCGCGAGATTCCCTTGGTGATCGCGGACCGCGCCTTCGACGAGGACGGTTCGTTCCGGTACCCGGCCGCGAAGGACGGTCCCGGCGTCGAGCAGGCGTACATGGAAGGCGTCGTCGCCGACGTCACGCTGGTGAACGGCGCCCCCTGGCCGGTGCACGAGGTGGACGCGGCGCGGTACCGCTTCCGCATCCTGAACGCGAGCAACGCCCGCCGGTACGAGCTCGGCTTCGACCGCGGCCCGGCCACCTTCGTCCAGATCGGCAGCGACGGCGGCCTGCTCGACAAGCCGATCGAGCACCAGACGCTCGTGGTCGCGCCGGCCGAGCGGTTCGACGTGATCGTGGACTTCTCGCAGTACCAGCCGGGCGACGAGGTGACGGTGGTCAACAAGCTCGACAACGACGCGAACGTGCTGCGTTTCAAGATCGCCCGGAAGGCGCCCGACGATACCCGGATCCCCGACCGGCTTTCGTCGTACGGCGTGCTGCCGCGGCCGAGCGGTGCCGTCCGGCGGGAGTGGCGATTCCGGCGCGGCGACGCCGGCGGGCATCGCGGCTGGACCATCAACGGGAAGCCGTTCGATCCCGAGGTGATGCAGGCGCAGGTGAAGCTGGACCAGGACGAGATCTGGACGTTCGTCACCGACGTCCACCACCCGGTGCACGTCCATCTCGCGCCGTTCCAGGTCCTCACCCGCGGCGGCGGTCACCCGTCGGCGTACGACCACGGCTGGAAGGACACCGTCGACGTACGGCCGTCGGAGGTGGTCGAGGTGCTGGTCAGATTCACCGCCCACAAGGGCAAGTACCTGATCCACTGCCACAACCTCGAGCACGAGGACATGGCGATGATGGCGGGCTTCGAAACGATCTAGAGCATGTCTGACAAATGTCGGGTCCAGGCGATGACTGCGTTGAGGACGGCGGCGGCGCGGTAGACGACGGCGAGTTTGTCGTAGCGGG
>NZ_JBEZFT010000151.1:0-2963 GCF_040649595.1 Kribbella sp. NPDC048915
GCACCAGCTGCTCACCGCCGAAGACCCACTCCCTACCGACCTACGCGACGCCCTCGCCCAGATCACCTGACCCAACGGTGCGCACTAAATTGATAAGACTCAGGCAGGGTGCGCGCTGGTACAGCCCTGGCACCGGCACCTTCAACTCTCGCGACACCGTCAGCTACGACGCGGGCACGGCCAGTTCGGTGCTCAACCTGTACGCCTACGCGGGCGGAAACCCGCTCACGTTCAACGACCCTGATGGCCATCGAGCGATCGATCCCGGCGGTGGCAAGCTGAAACGGCAATGTGAGTGGAGATACGAGCTGGTCGGCGACGGTCACCAGTGGATCTACCGCTGCAGGTGGGTCGGGGCTGACGATCCGGTCAAGCCGCCTCCTCCCACGGATGGCGACGGTGACGGCGGCTGTAAGAAGAACTGCCGTGGTCCGGGCGACGGCGGCGACGACGACTGCAAGTGGAACTGCGGCGGTCCGGGAGACGGCGGCAACGGTGGCGCGGGTGAGGGCGGTTGCAAGCGCAACTGTGGCCCGAAACCGCCGCCCAAGTGCGATCCTCAATGCCAGCTGACCAAGAAGATCAAGAAGGAACGCGACGACCTCGAGCAGGAAGCCAAGACGATCGCGCAGCCCCCGCCGGGTGATCCTGTCTGCGCCAACGGCAACCCTCTCTGCCCGACCGACCCGTCTCGGCCCGCCACTGTGGTTACCTCTGGAGGCGACTTGACCAACGAGACTGCCAACTGGTCGACCGAGCAGTATGAAACCGCACTCGATTCTGCGGGGTCGGTCGCCTCTGACGTCTCGGATACCCACAAAATGAGTTGGCTCGACCGGATGAACGAGTACGGTCTGCCCGGTTCGCACGCCAACGTGGGCGACAAGTTCGGGCAGTGGTTCTACGATGAGCATCCCGAGCTTTTCCACCTCAGCCTGGATGTGCTCGGTCTGGTTCCGGTCGTCGGTGAGTACTTCGACGGCATGAACGCCGGCCTGTACGCCTCTGAAGGTGACTACGGCAATGCAGCCCTCAGCGGCAGTTCCGCGGTCCCGATCGCGGGCTGGATTCCTGCGGTCGGCAAGATTGGCCGCAAGACTTTCAAGTTCTTGACGAAGGGCGCGGAGAAGTGCAACTCGTTCGAGCCTGGGACCCGAGTCGAAATGGCAGACGGTTCGGAGAAGCCGATCGAGGACGTGAAGCTCGGCGACTGGGTAGCCGCAACTGATCCGCTGACGGGTGAGACAAGTCCGCAGCGTGTGGTCGCGACGATCGTGGGGATTGGCGCGAAGCGGCTCGTCGATATTGAAACCGTTGAGTCGAAGTTGTTCGCGCCGTCGTTCAAGTCCAGGATCGTCGCGACGGAGGGGCACCCGTTCTACGTCGAATCGCGGAACCGGTGGGTCGACGCGATCGACCTGACGCCCGGAGACGTACTCCGAGACAACCAATCCGACGTCACCGTCACCGTCGCATCGGCGAGAGCCCGCACGGCCCCCGCCACTGTGCACAACCTGACCATCGACAACCTCCACACGTACTATGTACTCGCTGGTCAGACGCCGGTACTGGCTCATAACAGTGGAGGATGCCTTCCCGCTCTCCGGGGCTGGAGCAGCGAGCGGTTCCAGTTCGGGAATCAGTCCTTCCTGCTGGAGAAGAAGGGATTGGAGCACATCCTCACTCGTCACCACCCGAAGTATTCGGATGGCTCGGTGAAGAAAACGCAGTCCTTCTTCGGTTCGAGCATGAGTGTTGATGACGTCCAAGGCGCTATCGGTCAAGTCATGCGGCAGAACCGCGATACGCTGATTCAGCGAGGAAGTCGAGGTATGTATCAGATTCGCGGGAACGTCAATGGCGTCGATTACGTACTCGGCATCAACAGAGGTCGAGTGGGCCAGTTCTATCCGGAATGACCATCATTGAAGGACCTCGGACGTGGTTGAGATTGAGACGTTCCTGAAGGGCGCGGACGGTGGGTTCGTGCAGGTAGAAGCCTGCCGTATCCCGCCGCCTGACCTTGACTACATTGAAGGTGCCATTCGACTGTCCGTTGACGGATTGGAAATCATTGGTACTGAAGAGTGGGACTACGTTGACCAACTCTGGTGCTATATCGCCGAGATGATAACGAAAATGCAGTCATCGGGTTACGCAGAGACGTATTTCCCGGATCAGCCGATCAAGCTCTCTTTTCGGGTTGTAGGGTCTCGCGTCTTGGTGACCGTCAAGATTGGCGAAGAAACGAAGACGGCAAATGCTTCATCTGCGGATTTCCTGGAGGCTGTCAAAACGGCTGGGATGATCTTCTTCAGGAAGATGTCCGAGCTTGTTCCGACTAATTCGTATGCCGAGGCGCAGCAGGAGCTGTCAGTTTGAAAAGGGCCCTTCACCTGACTTGCGCCAAGTTAGTGCGCACTGTCGTGGCCGTGGATCGTTCGCAGGATCTCGCGCAGGTCGTTGGGTAGTGGGTCGGCGGCGGCGAAGGTGTGAGCGCCGGCCTGGATTTCGATGGTGCGGTAGCGGCGCGTGGTGCGAATGAACTTCTTGATCGACCAGCCGGTGGTGTTTTCGATCCAGCGTGAGACAGCGAGTGCGGCGAACACGATCGTCAGGTGGGCTTCGATGGAGTCGCGTTTGTGGTGGTAGATCGGCCGCGCGGCGAGGTCGCTCTTGGACATCCGAAACGACTTCTCGACGTTGAACAGTCGAGTCGGTGGTAGGCGTCGATCACGAACTCCGGCCCGGCGTCGATGTTGGTCACGTAGCCCTTGATCCCGGCCAGCGCCCGGTCTTGGCTTCGAGGTCTCGGTTCACCTTCTTCGTCCCGTCGGTGAGGCTGATGAATCTGTTGCGCTTCACTGACCTGACTCGTGCCACTTGACGGCGATTTCGGGTCCGGGCTTCTGTTTGTGCTGGTCAGTGGCTCGCGGGCGGGCGGGTTGACACACCCCGCGGGG
>NZ_JBEZFT010000152.1:0-2464 GCF_040649595.1 Kribbella sp. NPDC048915
ATCTGGGTGCGGGCCGCGGCGGGTGCGGTGATCCGGTTCGACGCCACCATCGATGATCTGGCCCGGGCGTTGAAGGCTTTGGGTGACACCGACTCACTGAACCAGCGCCGCGCGAAGGCGATCGACTGGATCGCCGACCCCGCCGCCGCCCACCAACTGATCGAGGTCGCCCGCCACCTCGCCACCACCCAAGCCACCCAAGCCACCCAAGACCCGACGGATGCTCCAGAAACGGCAGCCCCGACGCACACACCAGACCCGGCAGACGCACCAAACCCGCCCCGCACGCCGGACATGCACGGTACGCCGGGCGCGACCGGTACGCCTCCCGGATCCGGTGGGATCGGCGAACCTGCCGACGACGAGTGCGCTCGCCTCGAAGAGGCGTACCTGATGGAGTCCCACGGCTGGGAACCCATGTCCACCGACACTTCCTGGCAGCCCCCGCTCGACGACACCTTCGCCACAACCCAGCCCGCCCCACCCCAAAAGCCCAGCCACACCTCCGACTGCGACACCGCCCGCGACACCGACTGTGACACCGGCTGTGACACCGACTGTGACACCGACTGGGGCATCGATTGGGGCATCGATTGGGACGCCGACCAGGACAAGGACCCGGAAGTCGGCCCCGTCGGCCCTGTCGGCGCGGGCGGGGCGGGCGGGGCCGCTGATGCGTGTGCACCCGTGGACGAGGACACGTTCACCCGACGCGGCCTGGCCGCCACCCTCGCCGCCCGGCTGGCCGCGATCAAACACGACGCGCACCGCACCGGCCTCGGCGCCGGCTCCACAGGCCGCGGACGAGCCCGGCACACGCTGTATGTGCACCTGACCGACCTGACCCTGGCCACCGGCACCGGCGTGCTCCGCGTCGAAGAACTCGGACCCCAACTCGCCACCCAACTGGCTGAGTTGCTCGGCCACGACCACTTCGTGGTCAAACCAGTCATCGACCTGCACGACCAAGTCAGCGTCCACAGCTACGAAATCCCCGACCGCATCCGCGAACGCGTCCGGCTACGGCACCCGGTCGACATGTTCCCCTACAGCGGCGCCGAAGCCACCGTACGCATGGACCAAGACCACATCACCCCCTACGACCACACCCGCACCCGCGACCACGGCGCCGATCCAGAACCACCACCGAGTGATCAGCCCGGCCAGACGAGTGTCGACAACCTGATCCCCCAAGGCCGACTCCACCACCGCGCCAAAACCTTCGGCGGCTGGCACAACCGACGCCTGCCCACCGGAGCCGTCGCCTGGACCAGCCCGCACGGGTTCCGGTTCGTTGTCGACCACACCGGCACACACCAACTCCCACGCAACCGAACCGGCTAACGCCAGTGCCCGCCGCATCGCCCGACCGACCGACCAAATCAACCAAGGTCGCCGCCGGGCGATCAGGCACGTCCCCGTCCAGAAGGCACGCCCGCTCACACACGGACGGGTGAATCAACCTTGCTGCTCCCGGCGCGACCAGCCACAAACGACAATCCCCTGAAACCGTAGAGACTTGATCTTGTTGTTTCGGTCTGTTGGCCGGCTCCCGCTGGCTGGCTGAGGAGCTCACCCGGAGTCAGGGGCAAGGCTGGCCGGAGGCCACCTCGTAGGGGCTGGGCCTTGAGGCCGGCGAGGACGAGGGCAGTCTCGGTGTGCGGGATCCGGTCGGTCATGCTGCTTGGTCGGGTTCGTCGTTGGCGAGCGCATTCCGAGTGTGGGGTGGCGCCGGCGGAGCCAGGCGCGGTTGGCGGCCGAACTGTAGGCCTTGTCGGCCGTGAACTGTGGACTGTCACCGTGCTGCCCCGCGGTGATCACCAGCAACAGGGCTGTGCGGCCCTGCAAGCAGGCCAGATGGGTCTTGGTGCTCCACCCGCCCCGGGAACGGCCAAGCCCATGATCGGCCGGCTCGACCTCGACGCACCAGGCGGTTCGGCCTGCAGCCGTCACGACGTGCACCGGCAGCGTGCTGGTGGGCGCGGGCGATGGTGGACTTCACGCTGACATCCCACACGATCGCCCCGGCCGCATCGGCGAACGCCTACGGCATCTTCACGATGAACGCCCACACACCGGCACGCTGCCAGCGCCCACAGAGTTCGGGCACATTCCGCCACGGCGTGCCCGCCCGGGTCCGCCACCGGATGCCATCCACCAACTGTCGCTTCGTCCACTTCGGCGGACGGCCCGCCTTCTTACCGCGAGGCAGCAACGGAACCAACCGGGCCCACTGCCCGTCGGACAGATCCGCCCACCCCGCTGCCCATCGTCCCGGCCTCCACCCAGCACGCAGGCCCGAACCGGCACAGCCAACACCAGCCGCTGGCCCGACCCGCTAGCCCCAACGCCGTTCGGTTAGGGGTTGCGTTTGTGGCGCAAGTTGCGGCGTTGCGGCTGGTGAGATGGGTGCAGCCCTTGTAGGGATGTCCGGTCCTCCAAGACTGGTCATCTCCGACAAGGG
>NZ_JBEZFT010000153.1:0-2442 GCF_040649595.1 Kribbella sp. NPDC048915
TGGCGCCGTAGAGCGGGTCGCCCTTGCGTCCCCGGTGGCCCAGGGTCGCTTGCTGGATGCGGCGTCGGCACTGGTCGAGTGCGTCGCCGGCCAGGTGAGGTCGGCCCGGGGCGCGGTGCCGGTCATTTCGACCGGTCCGTTTCCCCGGGCCGCCTCCCGAACCGGACGTGCGGCTTTCACCGCATCCGGCTCTCCACGAGGTCGTGCCGATTGGTCAGGCAGGTGCAGGCTCGGCCCACGGTGTCGCGATGTTGCCCCGGTAGCGGTAACGGGTGACCGCTACTGCTGCGGGGTCGAACAGGTCGACCCCTGCGTGGTGTGGCCACCATCCCTGGGTGGAGTAGCGGCCTCGCAGGGCCTTCTGGCCGGTCTTGCGGTGCTTGTTGCGCAGCCAGCCGACGACCCGGGACCACGTGTAGTGGCGCAGGTAGCCGAAGGCCCGCTTGGACACCCCGTGCTGGAAGTACCGGGTCCAGCCCCGTAGCAGCGAGTTGAGTTGCCGCAGCAGTTCGCTGAGGGGCTGGTTCGTGCCTTGCTGAGTGATCATCTTGACCTTCCGACGGACCGAGGCGACCGCCTTGCGGGCCGGGAAGGTGTAGACGAACGACTTCGCGGTTCCTCGTTTGTGGTGCCGCTGGATGCGGAACCCAAGGAAGTCGAAGCCGTCATCGATGTGGACAACAGAGGTCTTCTCCTCCGACAGACGCAGCCCCACAGGGGCCAGCACGTCTGTGGCCTGCTGCCATAACGCCTCGGCGTGCTCACGCGTCCCGGACACCACGACGACGAAGTCGTCGGCGTAACGGACCAGCCGGGAGATCGGCTGACCTTGTCGGCGTCGGCGTGAACGATCGCCCCGGGTCGCGCTGGTGGCTTCCCAGACCCGGGCGAAGTGCTCATCGAGCACTTCCAGTGCGATGTTGGCCAGCAGCGGGGAAAGGATCCCGCCTTGTGGTGTGCCGGTGTCGGTGCGCCTCAAGACCTGGTCCTCGCTGAGGGCCCCGGCCTTGAGGAACGCCTTGACCAGAGCCAAGACTCGCTTGTCCCCGACGCGTCGCCGCACCCGGTCCATCAGGGCGGTGTGGTCGATCTCGTCGAAGCATGCCGTGATGTCTGCTTCGAAGACCCACTCATAGGAGCGGGAAGCGAACATCTGTATCTCCGCGACCGCGTCCCATGCCCGCCGCCGGGGCCTGAACCCGTAGGAGGAGGGATGGAAGTCGGCCTCGAAAATCGGCTCCAACACCAGCACTAGGCTCGCCTGGACGACCCGGTCCGCAACGGTCGGTATCCCCAGGGTCCGGTACTTGCCCGGCGACTTGGGAATCTTGCGCTGCTTGACCGGCGAGGGCGTGAACTGGCCCGACTTCACCCGTAGGCGAAGATCGGTCAGGAAGCCCTGCCGCCCATCCCTGGCCTCGATCGCGCGGACAGTCAGCCCGTCGATCCCGGCCGAGCGTGCCCCGGTGTTACCGGCAACCCGATCCCACGCGACGCGCAGGAATGCGGGGTCCACCACGAGGTTGAACAAGTCATCGAACCGGGCCGTGGCATCCCGTTCCGACCATCGGTGCAACTTGGTCTGCATCCCCAGTACCCGTTCCCGAGCCTCGCTGAGACTCAGCCATTGCTGGCCCCCAGGGGACGGCGCGTCGGTCTTCACCGGCGACCTCCTGGCCTTGCACAACCTATGCTGCGATCTCGCTGCCGTCCTTCGCCATGACCACACCCTGGGGTGCAATGGTCGTGTGGACGGCTTTCCCGTCCTCTGACTACTACGACGGCTCCGCCCCCTGCCGCACCCATCGGGCGACGGTGGCCCTGCCCGCCGATCTGCTGGCCGCGGACCGGGTGGGGCAGGCACGACAGGGTTCCCATGTTCACTGTGTGACGGTCGGCGGGGTCGGTGCCCAGCTCTACTCCGGCAGCATCGCCGCGAGTACGCCGCAGGCTTTCCTCGCGGCCTCCCGGACCGGCATCAATCACCGACCCGGAAGTCGCCTCCCCGTTCGTGCGTTCGGCGTGCACTGCGTCCCGGCCCAGATCCGCCAGATTGGAGCCGGTTCCACGATTACGGAGGTTCAACCACTGGTTCACTCTCGTTACACCTTCCCGCCTCGTTCGCCGGACCCGACCCATCTGGCAGTACTGGACCGTCCCGGCTTTGTCAGGGCTGCTTCCCACCCTCACCAGCACCTCCTGGCTCAGGCTGCCCCCAACTTCAACCCGGCCGCTGCGACGACCAGGCGATGGAGGTCTCTCACCCCCATCCGCACACACAGCGCCTCATGGCGCACGCGGACGACGTGGAAGGGATCCATGACCGCGACCGCGTCGGGGAGTTCCTCAGCGGTGGCGGTCTTGAAGCCGTTGAAGCCGTCCATCGCGACGACTTCCACGGCGTCGCGCCACAACTGTTCGCGTTCAGTGAGCCAGGTCTTG
>NZ_JBEZFT010000154.1:0-2422 GCF_040649595.1 Kribbella sp. NPDC048915
TGTGGCGCATGTAGTGGGTTCCGTACCCTTCACACGGGTCAGGAACCCACAACACCGTGGGTGAACCCACCGCGCGGGGACGCGCGCGTGCGGGGACGCGGGCGTGCGGGGACGCGGGCGTGCGGGGACGCGGGCGTGCGGGGACGCGTGCGGGGACGCGTGCGGTCGTCCAGTCCGGGCGCTGACTCGGTCACCCAGACCCACCCACGGATCGGTCACAAGAGCCGGTTATCCGTTCGTGTTGGGGGTGTCTGCTCGTATACCAGCAGAGAACCCCCAACGCGAGGGGATGTCCCCCCTTGCGTAGAAGTCACGCAGCCGACCCACCGCGACTCGGGAGGCTCGGGCGTGTGGCGTGTGGCGTGTGGCGCGTGTCAGGTCATTAGGACGTGTCCCGTGCCAGGGGCAACAGCCGAGCGTGAACCAGACACCGAACACACCCGCCCCGCACCACACGACCTGTCGAGCGTGCACACCTTCGGGCCGTGCATCAATCATCTCGGCACGCCGAGCTACTGCACCGAGCCTCCTTACGCCGACGCTGAATTACCAGACGTGCCCCAGGCGTCGTACCGAGGCGTCGTACCTAGGCGTCGTACCTAGGCGTCGTACCGAGGCGTCGTACCGAGGCGTCGTACCCAGTCGCAATGCCTATGCGTGGTGCCCAGTCGCGGGGCGCGGTCGCATCTCGCCGGATGACGTTAACCGCGGCCCGCGGCTGAAATCTCGCGTGCTGCTCAGTCGGTGCCGGACTCCATCGCGGCGCGGTCGAGGAGTTCGTCCTCCTCGCTGACCTCGCCCCGGGAGGCGATGGCGTCGGCGCCGCCCTGCGGGAGTTCGCCGATCAGCTCGGTGGAGGAGGCGAGCGCCGGGTTCGCCGAGCCGAACATGCCGAGGCCGGCGTACTGCTCCAGCTTCGACCGCGAGTCGGCGATGTCCAGGTTCCGCATGGTCAGCTGGCCGATCCGGTCGACCGGGCCGAACGCGGAGTCCTCGACCCGCTCCATCGACAGCTTGTCCGGGTGGTAGCTGAGCGCGGGACCCGTGGTGTCGAGGATCGAGTAGTCCTCACCCCGCCGGAGCCGCAACGTGACCTCACCGGTCACCGCCGTACCGACCCATCGCTGCAGCGACTCGCGGATCATCAGGGCCTGCGGGTCGAGCCACCGGCCCTCGTACATCAGCCGGCCGAGCTTGCGGCCCTCGGTGTGGTAGCTGGCCAGCGTGTCCTCGTTGTGGATCGCGTTCACCAGCCGCTCGTACGCCGCGTGCAGCAGCGCCATCCCCGGCGCCTCGTAGATACCCCGGCTCTTCGCCTCGATGACCCGGTTCTCGATCTGGTCCGACATGCCGAGCCCGTGCCGGCCGCCGATCGCGTTGGCCTCCAGCACCAGGTCGACCGCCGTACCGAACTCCTTGCCGTTGATCGTCACCGGCCGGCCCTGCACGAACCCGATCGTGACGTCCTCCGGTGCGATCTCGACCGCCGGGTCCCAGTGCGCAACGCCCATGATCGGGTCGACGGTCTCGACCCCGGTGTCGAGGTGCTCGAGCGTCTTCGCCTCGTGCGTCGCGCCCCAGATGTTCGCGTCGGTTGAGTACGCCTTCTCGGTGCTGTCCCGGTACGGCAGGCCGTGCGCGACCAGCCACTCCGACATCTCCTTCCGGCCGCCCAGCTCGTGCACGAACTGCGCGTCCAGCCACGGCTTGTAGATCCGCAGCTGCGGGTTCGCCAGCAGGCCGTAGCGGTAGAACCGCTCGATGTCATTGCCCTTGAACGTCGACCCGTCACCCCAGATCTGGACGTTGTCCTCGAGCATCGCCTTGACCAGCAGCGTGCCGGTCACCGCCCGCCCGATCGGGGTGGTGTTGAAGTACGTCCGGCCGGCCGAGCGGATGTGGAACGCGCCGCACGCCAGCGCAGCGAGCCCTTCCTCGACGAGCGCCGCGCGGCAGTCCACCAGCCGGGTGATCTCCGCGCCGTACGCCGTCGCGCGGCCGGGCACCGACGCGATGTCGGGCTCGTCGTACTGCCCGAGATCGGCGGTGTACGTGCACGGGATCGCACCTCGGTCCCGCATCCACGCAACCGCAACCGACGTGTCGAGACCACCTGAGAAGGCAATCCCGACCCGTTCTCCGACCGGCAAAGAAGTAAGCACCTTGGACACATGAAAAGTATGCATCACTCTGCATGATTATGCAAAGCCACCATCCGCGACCACCGCCCGCGACGGTCTCCCGCGACCACCGCCTGCGATCGCCGCCCGGATCGCCGCCGCACCTGATCGCGCACAACCCTCCAGTTCGACAGGTATCCCCTCAACTGGAGGGTTGCCCACTGAAAATTCGAGGGGGCAACCCCAATGCCGCTTAGTTAGTGGGTACGGTTTGGTGTCAAGCGGTGTGTCGGTGAACGTGA
>NZ_JBEZFT010000155.1:0-1900 GCF_040649595.1 Kribbella sp. NPDC048915
GCTCACCGCCGAAGACCCACTCCCTACCGACCTACGCGACGCCCTCGCCCAGATCACCTGACCCAACGGTGCGCACTAAATTGATAAGACTCAGGTCCGGTTTGCAGAAGATGGTCAGCCGCTACCGGCGGGAGCCTCGCTCGATGTCGGCGTTGATTGACAGTTGGCTGAGGGGCATGAGCTTCGGGAGTTTGCTCAGCGGTTGAACGAGATGGTGCCGCCGGAGCAGCGTGGGACTTCGCCTGTGTTGGCCGGGCCGCAGAAGGGGACGCCGGCATATACCGCGTTTGCCGGGCTGGCGGAGGTGGGGACGCTTGAGGCGCCGCCCCGGACGCCTGAAGTTCGGAAGGGCGGCGTCGCGAACCAAGCCGAGCGGACCAAGAGCGCGGAACAGGACAAGTAGGGCCACAGCCGACTTGCGAACGCCTGCAGCGATCTGGTCGGTAGACGCCTCGCCGTACCTGCTATCGGCACGGTGGGCAGGCACGGCCCACGCGATCCGCGTCGAATGTTTGAACGGCCGGGAGTTGTCCACAGGCGCCGCGCAGTGGGCGTGGTCTGAGACTGTCGGCAACTAAACTGCTGGGTATGTTTCGGCCGACGATGGACTCGCGGATTTATCTGCTGGATGAGGATGAGCGGCAGACGACGCCGGGCGGGCCGGCGGTAGTCGGGCCGGACGGGCGGCGGGAAGAGATTCCTCCGGCGGTGTACCGGGCGATCTCGCACGTGCTCGAGGCGATGCGGGCGGGGCACGGGGTGAAGATCGTTCCGTTGCGGCCCGAGCTGCCGATCGACGAGGCGGCTGCCGCGATCGGGATGGGGCGGGACGACCTGCGGAAGAACGTCGCGCAGGGCGCTGTGCCGTTCCGATCGACCGAGCACGTCGACTGGGTGCGGTTGGCCGACCTTATCGAATGGGACAACCGGCGGTACGCCGAGCAGCAAGCCGCGTTGGACGAGCTGATGGGCGGCGACCCGGACGACGACGAAACGTCATGACCGAGTCGGAACGGCCGGACTCTCTCGGAGTCGAGCGAGCCTTCCTGGATGCGAATGTGATCCGTGGACAGCAGACCACGGACGTCCTGCTGTCGGTGGCCAACCGCCGCGTGTTCGAGCCACGCTGGACCGAGCACGTCATCGACGAGATGCGGCGCAATCGCCCCGAGGGTCTGTCCGAGGCGGACATCGACAAACGCATCAGGACGATGAACAGGGCCTTCCCGAACGCCCTGACGGAGACCCCTCCGCAGGGTCTGCAGGACCAGATGCAAGCCGATCCCAAGGACCGCCATGTGCTGGCGGGCGCGGTGCACAGCGGGTCGGCCGTCCTGGTCACCGACAACCTCAAGGATTTCGATCCGCCGTCGAGCGGGCCGCACGCGATGCGGGTCGAAAGTCTGAACCAGTTCCTCATCCGGAAGCTCGACGAGAATCCGGAACGGGTTCAGGCAGCGCTGCAGGACATGCTGAACCGGTACAAGCGCGATCCGCGGACGATGTCGACTCTGATCGACACCATGGCTCAGGGGCAAGAGCTTCGGCAGTTCGCACAAAAGCTGAATACCGTGGTGCCGCCGGAGCAGCGTGGGAGTTTACCGGTGCTTGCGGCGAATCAGCGTGGTTCTGCTCAGCACGCCGCGTTCGCCGGAGTGGCTGAGCCTGGAAGGCCCGAGGCTCCGGCTACGACGCCTGAGGCGCGGAAGGGTGGCGCCGCAACGGGCGCCGAGCGGACCAAGGACACCGAGCAGGACAAGTAGCCGGAGCCGAGCCGCGTCGAGCCTGGAACAGCTGCTGGCCCAATCCTGGCCTACTTCGACCGGCCGGGCACGTCCAACGGACCGACCGAGGCGATCAACGGCCGCCTCGAACACCTCCGCGGCTCCGCTCTCGGATT
>NZ_JBEZFT010000156.1:0-1739 GCF_040649595.1 Kribbella sp. NPDC048915
CCTGACTCGTGCCACCGGGGTGTGTCAGTTCGGTTCGATGTTGAGGGCGTGAAGGATCTCGTGGGCTTGCGGGGTGAGTGGGTCGTGGGCGGCGTGCTCGTGCCCGGCGATGCGGACGGTGATCTGTTGGAGGGGTCGTAGTGTCTGGACGATCTTGCGGACGCTGAGCCCGGTGACCTCCTGCAGGTGACGTGCGACGGCGAGGGCGGCGAACACGATGGTCAGGTGGGCCTCGATCGCGTCGCGGGTGTGGTGGAACATCGGCCGCGCGCGCAGGTCGGTCTTGCTCATCCGGAAGGACTGCTCGACCCTCCACAGGTCGTGGTAGCTGGCGATGACTTCGCCTGGGAGCATCAGGTCGGCGCCGATGTTGGTGACGTATCCCTTCAACCCGGCCAGCCGACGGGCGCGTGCGAGCGATGTCTCGTCGAGGGACCTGGTCCCGTTGGTGGTCTTGACGAACCGCGGCGGTTTCGCGGTCTTCTCGCCGTCCACGACCGCACGGGCCCTGTTCTCCTGGGCGGTCAGGGTCTTGTTGTCCCGAACCGCTCGCTTCGTCGAGTACGCCCACACTGCCCGCCACGACCCCGGATGTTGCTCGGGATTCCAGGTGGGTTCCGACTTGTGCTTGGGGTTGCTCGCAGCGCTCGCGCCGGATCGTTGGGTCTTCGGGGTGATCGTGTCGATGATCTGTCCGTCAGTGAACGCGTCGCCGTGCCAGCGGAAGTGGGACTCCAAGTCGACGGGTGCCTTGGTGACGCGTGAGCCGACGATGAACCGCAGGTCGGCCTCGTCGAGCTCCTTGAGGTTGGTTGCGGACAGCATCCCGGCATCGGCGACCACGACCATGTCGGCGATGTTGTGCCGGGCTTGGAACTGCTTGATGATCGGCAGGATCGTCAGAGTCTCGGCCTTGTTGCCTTCGAAGCAGCCGATCTCGAGCGGGAACCCGCGTCGGTCGACCAAGAGCCCGACGACCACCTGTGGGTCGACACGGCGTTCCTTGGAGTAGCCGACCTTGCGCAGCCCGGTCTTCCCGCCGGTGTCGGGGTCTTCCTTCTCGGCTTCGAAGTAGAGCGTCGTGACGTCGTAGAGGCACAAGCTCACGTCGCCGTCGGCGCAGGCGTGAGCAAAGCACGCTGAGGCGAGCGTGGCCCGATAATCACGCTCCTGGGCCCGATGCAAGGACCGGAACATGGTGCGTAGCGAAGCGTGCCGAACCCCGAGGTCGGTCAGCACCCGTAGCGAGTCGGCCTTGCTGGTCGGCTCCACGATCCGCGCCAAGACCAGTTGAGCGAACGCGTCGTCCTCGAGCGCGTCGAACCCCAACCGCTCGTACCCGGTCCTGAGCACCTGCCACAACACTGCGTTCGTCTTGTGCGTGATCACCGCCTGGCCGGCCCTGCCGGCACGCTCAGGAACGGCGTGGCCGCTGGGCCCGTCCAGCGGGAGCTCGCCCTGACCGGGATAGAGCTTGCGCCGGCCCACCGCCATCAGCGCCGCGAGCTCGGCCTCGTCGTGGGCTGTGCCGACATGCTCCAAGACGACGTCACGGCCATCGCGGCGCTCGGCGATCTGGACCTTCGTCGCCCCCGACCTGCCCGGAGACTTCCGCACGAACACCACGAACGCCGACCGTACCGGCCCCGCGGGGTGTGTCAACCCGCCCGCCCGCGAGCCACTGACCAGCACAAACAGAAGCCCGGACCCGAAATCGCCGTCAAGTGGCACGAGTCAGG
>NZ_JBEZFT010000157.1:0-1719 GCF_040649595.1 Kribbella sp. NPDC048915
CCTGACTCGTGCCACCTGACGGAGTTTTCGAGGTCGGGCTCGCGTTTGTGCTGGTCAGGAGCTCGCGGGCGGGCTGATTGACACACCCCGGAGGCCGGGTACGGTCGGTGGTCGTGGTGTTCGTGCGGAAGTCCCCGGGCCGATCGGGGGCGACGAAAGTCCAGATCGCAGAGCGCCGTGATGGCCGTGACGTCGTGCTTGAGCACGTCGGCACAGCCCACGACGAGGCGGAACTGGCCGCCTTGATGGCTGTGGCCCGCAAGAAGCTCTACCCCGGCCAAGGCGAGCTCGCGTTGGAAGGGCTCAGCGACCCCAGCGCTGCTGGGTGGGCCGGGACGGCCGTGATTACCGGCAAGGCGAACGCGGTGCTGTGGCAGGTGCTGAGGACCGGCTACGACCGGTTGGGATTCGACGCCATCGACGACGAAGCGTTCGCCCAACTGGTCCTGGCTCGGATCGTGGAGCCGACCAGCAAGGCCGACTCGCTGCGGGTGCTCGACGAGCTCGGCGTGCCACACGTCTCGCTGCGCACGATGTTCCGGTCCCTGCGCCGTGCCGAGGACCAGGGCTACCGGGCGAAGATCGCTGAGGCCTGCTTCGCCCACGCCGTCGTTGCCGGGGACGTCAGCTTGTGCCTCTACGACGTCACGACCCTCTACTTCGAGGCAGAGAAGGAAGATGAGGGCACCGACGGGCTGCGCAAGGTCGGCTACTCCAAAGAACGCCGGGTCGATCCGCAGGTCGTGGTCGGTCTGCTGGTCGACCGACGCGGGTTCCCGCTCGAGATCGGCTGCTACCAGGGCAACAAGGCAGAGACGTTGACGATCGTCCCGATCGTCAAGGCATTCCAGGCCCGCCATGGGCTCGCGGACATGGTCGTGGTCGCGGATGCCGGGATGCTGTCGAGCAGCAACCTCAAGGAGCTCGACGAAGCGAATCTGCGGTTCATCGTCGGGTCGCGGGTCACCAAGGCGCCCAAGGACCTGGAGTCCCACTACCGGTGGCACGGCGACGCCTTCACCGACGGCCAAGTCATCGACACCATCACCCCGCGCAGTGGGCACCACAACGACGCGGCCAGTGACCCGAAGACCAAGGCCGAGCCGGTGTGGGACCGCGAGCAGCATGCCGGGGCCTGGCGAGCCGTGTGGGCCTACTCGACCAAACGCGCGGTCCGGGACAACAAGACGCTCACCTTGCAGGAGAACCGCGCCAAGGCCGTGGTCGCGGGCGAGAAGACCGCCCGGACGCCCCGGTTCGTGAAGACCCGCAACGGCGCCGCCGAACTCGACGAGGCCTCGCTTGCCCGAGCCCGCCGGCTGGTCGGGTTGAAGGGGTACGTCACCAACATCCCCCTCACGGTCATGCCGGCACGCGAGGTCATCGAGAGCTACCACGACTTGTGGAGGGTCGAGCAGTCCTTCCGGATGTCGAAGACGGACCTGCGCGCCAGGCCGATGTTCCACCACACTCGCGACGCGATCGAGGCCCACCTGACCATCGTGTTCGCGGCACTCGCCGTCGCGCGCCACCTGCAAGAGGCAACCGGACTCAGCATCCGCAAGATCGTCCAGACGCTACGACCGCTACAGCAGATCACCGTCCGCATCGCCGGACACGAGCACCTCGCCCACGACCCACCCACCCCGCAAGCCCAAGCGATCCTGCACGCCCTCGGCATCGACCCGAACTGACACACCCCAGTGGCACGACTCAGGT
>NZ_JBEZFT010000158.1:0-1558 GCF_040649595.1 Kribbella sp. NPDC048915
CTCCCGCCCCCACCCGACCCTGCTCGCCCGAATCTGTGGACAAGCAGGACCGGGGAGTTCTACCCGTCATTTCAGGAGGGCGGAACTCCCCAAACGCGAGCTGACCGACAGCACGCTCGACGTCTGCGTCAGTGGCGGAAGAGTCGGACGCCGGTCGGTGACCAGGTGATTCCGGCCGCTGCGCAGGCAGCCTCGACCTCGGGGGAGCGGATCGACCCGGCCGGCTCGGCGATGTGCGCGACGCCGTACCGCTGCGCCTCCACCACGTTGTCCGTGAACGGCAATGCGCCGTCCGACACCATCGACACCCCGGTCAACGGATCTGCCGAGTACCCAGCCCACCACAGTGCGGCCTTCTCACCCGCCAGCCGAATGCAGTCCACCCGCGACTGCTGCCCGGCGCCGACGCCGATCGTCATCCCGTCCTTCACGAACACCACCGTGTTGGATTGGGTGTACCGGGCAACGATCATCCCGAACAGCAGATCCCGCGCCGCCGCGTTGGGCAGGTCCGTTCGAAGGAGATCGCGGGTCAGCGGCAAGGCGTCGTACGTCTGCGTCAACCGAGCGCCGAACACCTCGCGAACCTCTTCCACCGGCGGCTCGTACTCCGCGTCCATCTCCAGCACGAGGTACGTCCCGCGCTTCTTCGCCGCGAGCAACTCCACCACGCCCTCGGCGTACCCGGGCGCGATGATCCCGTCCGACACGACGCGCTTCAGCACGGTGGCGAGTTCCAGATCCACCGGGTGCGAGACCGCCACGAAATCGCCGTACGACGACTTCGGATCGGCGTCGCGCGCTCGCGTGTAAGCCTCCGCGATCGTCTCGCCGAGCGCGGCACCCGCGGGCGAGACGTGTTTGTACGACGCCGCGGCCGGTACGCCGAACTGTCGCGCGGCCTCCCGCACCAACTGCCATCCGGTGAGCGCATCAAGCACATTGACGTACGACGGCTTGCCCGCCAGCACCGTGAACGGCGCAGAATCCACCGCGCCCTGCTGATGAGGATTCGTCCCGTACCGCAGACGCATCGCGACCTCCGAGCTCGATCGGAGGCGCCCAGGCGGACGACGCCTTGTTCTTCGCTCCCTGGTGGTGACCCACCCTCGCCAGTCGCGGTCCCGCCAGCCTACTCGGTCGCCCACACCATCAGCGGTCGTGGTTGCCCGGACCGCCTGTGGTCGTGGTTGCCCGGACGGCCTGTGGTCGTGGTTGCCCGCACCACCACCAGCAGACGCGCCGCATCCGTCAACGCCTCACCCCGCCACCCGTCGTCGACGACCACGTCGGCGACGGCCCTCGACTCCGCGCGTGCCGCCGCGGCGGCGCTCGCTCGAGGGTTCGCCGGCCGTTGTGACCGATGTGTAGAAGCGCGCCGTAGGTCACTCGCGCCGTTGCCTCAACACCACGGGATATCCGGCTCCTGTGACCGATCCGTGGGTCGATCCGGGCGACCGAGTCGGCGCCCGCGTCTGGACGCTGCGCGCGTTCCCGCGCGGTGGGTTCACCCACGGTGTTGTGGGTTCCTGACCCGTGTGAACGGTGCGGAACCCAC
>NZ_JBEZFT010000159.1:0-1541 GCF_040649595.1 Kribbella sp. NPDC048915
GTACGACGACCTGCCGCCGATGTCGCGGATCGAGGCCCTGGAATGGGAACTGTGGGCCGCCGCCGAACAAGACGACGCCGAACGCGCCATGCTCCACGCGAAGGCACCAGCCTGGGTCAGCCTGCCACCCGGCGCCGAACTCGCCGCCGCGCTGGAACAACTCCGCCCCCAGTGCGAGTCACCGATCGCCCTGATCGAGGCGATGAAGGCCGCGACCAGGCTGGAATCCTGGGCCGCCGCGCTCAAAACCTCCACCATCGCGTCGTTCTACCGGCAACGCGAAGCCCAGTCCGTCGAGATCCCCCGCCCGTCCCAGATCGACACCACCGGCCGCCCACTCGACCCCGAACGCTCCTGGGCCGCCGAAATCGCCGCCGCCCTGCGACTGTCCCCCACCACCATCGCCCGGCACATCGACACCGCCCTCCACCTCACCGCCACCCTGACCGCCACCCACACCGCACTGCGCTGCGGCGCCCTGACCTGGTCCAAGGCCCTGGCCATCTCCGAAGCCACCCGCCACCTCAACCCGGCCGCCGCCCACGCCGTCGAAACCCACGTCCTGCGCCGCGCGGCCGGCCAAACCCACGCCGGCCTGAACAAATCACTACGCCGCCAAGTCGCCAAACACACCGCCGCCGAACAAGCCGACCAGCACCGCGCCGCCGTCACCGAACGCACCTGCAAAATCGTCCCCCTCACCGACGGCATGGCCGGCCTCTGGGTCGTCCACACCGCCGACAAAATCCAGCAAATGTGGGTCGTCATCCAAGCCATCGCCGACCTCACCAAACGCCGAACCCCACCCCCACCCGACACCACCACCAACACCCGCGGCAGCGGCCACGACGCATCCGGCAGCCAACCCGCCAATCGCCCCCGCGGCGACCACACCGCCACCCCCGGCGCGATCCACCGCGACGGACACACCTCCGAAAACACCGGCGACCCCGGCGCCGAACCCACCCGCGACGACCGCGACGACCGCGACGGCACCTCCGAGTCCGCCGCGCCAACCACCGACCCCGACAACACCCCACACGGCACACCTGCGCCTCACGCCACCCACGCGAGCACGGACCCCACGAACACCACCGACTCCACCGACACCACCGACGCCACCGACGACACCGAGCCCACCGACGACACCGACGCCACCGAGGCCACCGAGGCCACCGAGCCCGGCAGCGCCGCAGCAGCGGCAGCCACCCACGCGGCCGAGACCGACCGCGCCGACCGAGCGGCAGCGAAGCCAACAACGGCAACCAAGGCAGCAGAGGCAACAGAGGCAACAGAGGCAACAGAGGCAACAGAGGCCGGTGCCGCCCCGGACACCCGCAACCACCGGGCAACCCAGGACAGCACCGCACGCAACACCCACACCAGCGACACGACCAAAGACGGTGACCCAAGCGACGCCCACGGCGGCCCCGCACCGGGTCAAGACACCCGCGACGACCGCACCGCCGAGCAGCGACGCGCCGACAGCGTCACCGACCTGTTCGAACACATCCTGCACAACGGCCTCGACTGGCTCGGCC
>NZ_JBEZFT010000160.1:0-1509 GCF_040649595.1 Kribbella sp. NPDC048915
CCCCAATGCCGCTCAGTTAGGGCTGGGGTGTGGTTGTCAACCGTCGTGGATGTGGATGGTGTGGGTGATCTTGTAGTTGTTGCGGTCGGTGGTGGCGGTGGCGCGGTGTTTGGAACTGGCGCGTTTGACGATCCGGGGGCTGGTGCGGGCGCGGCGGGTGGGGAGGAGGGCGGCCAGTACGGCGTGGCCGATGGTGCCGACCAGGTCGATGGTGGTGTCGGCGATGACGCCGGCCGCGTGGACGATCTGGTCGCGGGCGGTGTGCAGGGCGATGGTGAAGCTGCCGCGGTCGGGTGGGGTGGCGGGCTGGGTGAGTGCTGCGTCGGCGATCGCGGTGCGCAGGGCCTGGTAGGTGATCAGGAGGGCGTAGATCTCCTGGGTGATGCCGTCGGGGGTGCGGGCCCTGAGTACGCGTCCGCCCAGGATCGTGGACTTCAGTTCCAGGTAGGTCGTTTCGATCTCCCAGCGCTGGTGGTAGAGCTCGACCAGGTCGATGGCCGGGTAGCGGTGGTGATCGGTCAGGGTGGTGAGCAACCGGTAGCGTCCGGTCCGGCTGGGTCCGCCCGCGCAGCGCACCACGATCTCGGCTTCGATCACGCGCACGGTCACCGTGCCGATCCGGGTCAGCCAGGACCCGTCGCCGCAGTGTCTCGTGGGCCGCAGCCGCCGGTTGTCCTTGCAGCGGATGAGCAGGACGGCCTCGGTGGCGGCGACGGCCTCGATCAGGTTTTTGACGGCGAAGTTGCGGTCGGCCAGCAACAGCATGCCCGGCCGCAGGCATCCGGCCAGCCGCGGCGCGTACGTCGTCTCGCCCACATCACACGGGCCGAACACCGCGTCGATGACGGTGCGGGTGCCACACGCGACCACCGCCAGCAACCGGATCATCGGATACCCCGCATCACCGTTCGGGCCAGCGCGATGGCGACCGTAGGCGGACACGTTCTTCTCACCGTTCGGGACCGACAAAGTGGTGCCGTCGATCGCGCACAGCAACAAGCCACGCCACCGCGGCGCCCCGACCGGTGGCCCGGACAGCAGCTGAAACAACGCCCGCAACGGCCCGGCCCCAACCCGACGGCGCGCCTGCGACAACGCCGACGACGACGGCCTCGCCGCCGTCACCCCCGCGGCACCGTCCAGGCCCGCGACCAGCCGCGCCCAAACCTGCCCGTAGCCCAACTCGGCGAACAACCCGGCCGCGAGCAGCAAATACACCACAACCCGCGACGGCAGATCCCGAACCCGCGCCTGCACCCGCCGACTCGAGGCCAGCACCTCATCAACCATCTCGAACGGCACGATCTGGGTCAGCTCACCCAAATGCCCCGGCGCGAACCGACCCGACGCCACCCGGACCACACGCGAAATGACACACTGAACCAACAGCGGGACTCCTTATGAAGCGATGTCTGCCAGGACAAGCGCTTCCTACCGGGAGTCCCGCTGCTTCACGTTCACCGACACACCGCTTGACACCAAACCGTACCCACTAACTAAGCGGCATTG
>NZ_JBEZFT010000161.1:0-1441 GCF_040649595.1 Kribbella sp. NPDC048915
ATGGGCGGCGTAGGAACCTCCATCCTCGGGAGACCTCGACACCTACTCCGGGACCGACGCGCCGCTCGCCGCTACACCCTCAACTGTGAAGAGCCGGTAAACACATGTCCGTCCGGGATCTCGGCGTCGGGATGGTTCTGGCGCCACTTCTTCACCACATAAGGGATATCGGGGACGCGTGCTCCGAGGATGAACGACAAGCCCTCGGCCTCCAGAGCGCGCTTGTTCGCATCGGAGACCATTCCCGCGTCGGCCACGATCGTGACATCGGCCAGGTGGTGAGCTTTCATGACCTCCCGGATCACCGGCAGCATCGTGGTCGTCTCGGCACGGTTGCCCTCGAACGCGTGCACCATCA
The DNA here is from genome assembly GCF_040649595.1 of Kribbella sp. NPDC048915. Classification (NCBI taxonomy): domain Bacteria; kingdom Bacillati; phylum Actinomycetota; class Actinomycetes; order Propionibacteriales; family Kribbellaceae; genus Kribbella; species Kribbella sp. NPDC048915. The sequence goes on from NZ_JBEZFT010000161.1 coordinate 359, forward strand.
ACGGGAACCCGGACGCATTGGTCAGCAGCCCGATGGTGATCTGCCACTCCAGCCGGCGTTCCTTGGAGAATCCGGGCTCACGGAACCCGTCACCGGCGTCAGTCTCGAAGTACAACGTCGACACGTCGTACAACACCAGACTGGCCGGCCCCAGGCCGGTATGGGCAGCACAGGCCGCCGCGAGCTTCTTGCGCCACGACGCGTCGGCGAACACCGGCAACCGCCGCACCAGGGTCCGGTAGGCCGGAGGATCGACACCCACCTCCTCGAGCACCCGCAGCGAGTCCAACTTGCTCGTCGGCTCGATGATGCGCGCCAGCACCAGCGCCCGGAACACTTCGTCGGAGCCGGTCGCCTCGTCGAACCCGAGCACCTCGAAGCCGCAAATCAAGGCGTCCCACAGATGCCCCATCCGCGACGAAGTGATCGCCAACGGTCCACCACGACCAACAGCCTGCGCGGGTTCGGCGTCCAGACCGACATCGAGACCGAGATCGAGTTCACCCTGCCCTGCCGCCATGCGCTGCCGCGCGGCAGCCTTCAGCAGCTCGAGCGACACGTCGTCGTGCGCCGACCCGATGTGCTCAATGCCGCGCGAGCCACGCCGTGACGAGTACACGATCTGAACCACGGTCGCACCCGAGGCCGTCTTCACCGTCCGCACGTACGGAGCCACGACCAACAGCCAAAAGAACCCCGATCAGTGCACACATCCCGGCAACATCCGACATAAACCCGCAGGACACGAAGGCTCTGACCGATCGCGCTCGCAGCACCGGGAATCAGCAAGGTCAGTGGCTGGATAATGACGCCGCTGCAGAGTTCTTGAAGGGCTCCATGTCGAAGGAGTCGGGCCCAGGTCGGTGCGCATTCCGGCCGGGTTGGGGCAGGTGATTATGCCGGATGGGAGTATCGTCCAAGCGCGGGTGGCTACCGTCGTCCCGAGTCCAAATGGGCTGTACAAGACGGGATTCCCGATCATTGGTCCGAGCTAGAGCGTGTCTGACAAACATTGGGGCTGTTCGTTGAGAGCCTTGGTGTCGTGTCGAGGTTTCGGTTGTTGTCGGATGTGCAGTGGTCGTT
>NZ_JBEZFT010000162.1:0-1388 GCF_040649595.1 Kribbella sp. NPDC048915
GGGCCTTACCCCCGGTTCGTGGACACGGGTGGTCGATTACGCCGCTGACGGGAGGGTAGCGGGGTAGAGGGTTTCGTAGGTGTTCGGGGAGTGGTAGCGGCACGAGGAGTGGCGTCGGCGGGTGTTGTATCTGACGAGCCACCGGAACACTTCGCGGCGGCAGGTGGCCTCGTCGGGCCAGGTGTTGTGGTCTTGGAGGACCTCTCTTTTGAGGGTCGCGTTGAACGACTCGGCGAGTGCGTTGTCGGCGCTGGTGCCGACCGCGCCCATGGACTGGGTCACGCCGAGGGCGTTGCAAAGGTTGGCGTAGTCCTTCGATGTGTAGACCGACCCGTGGTCGCTGTGGAACACGGCTCCGGCCAGCCTGCCTCGGGTGAGTTCGGCGGCTTTGAGGGCGTCTTCGACCAGTTCAGTGCGCATGTGGTCGGCGACCGCCCAGCCGGCCAGCCGGCGGGAGTAGCAGTCGATGACCGTGGCCAGGTACAGGTTGTTGCCGTCGGCAAGTGGGAGATAGGTGATGTCGCCGACGTAGCGCTGGTTCGGGGCCTCGGCGGTGAAGTCCCGCTTCAGCAGGTCGGGCACCTTCTGATCGGCTGGCTCGGGGATCGTGGTGCGGACCTTGCGGCGGCGCCGGTAGCCGGCGATGCCGTGCTCGCGCATCACCCGGGCGACCCGCTTGTGGTTCACCCGCTCGCCGGCATCGGCGCTGTCATTGAGTTCGGCGGTGATCCGCGGCGCACCCTGGGTCTTGTCGTCGTCGTGGACGGCCCGGATCCGCTCCGCCAACGCCGCGTCGGCCGCGGCCCGCTCCTGCCGGACAGGGGCGGCCTTCAGCCACGCGTAGTACGACGAACGCTCGATCTCGACGAGCGAGCACAGCCGCTTCACGCTCCAGCCAGGACGCGGCCCGGCAGCGGAGGTGGTGGAGTGGTCGGCGACGAACTGGAAGCGGTTCACCAGTTCGTCTCCCCGGCGAAATACTTGGCTGCCTGGCGCAGGATCTCCCGCTCGGTGGTGAGCTTGGTCTGCTCCGCCCGCAACTGCGCGTTCTCGGCCTCGAGCCGGGCGATCTTCGCCTCCGGGGACTCCGGATCGGCACCGGTCGGCGTCTCACGCCGGCGGGGCCTGGACGGGCTGCTGATGGTGGCGCCGTCGGCGGTCGTCTTCTTGCCCGTTCCATGCAGGTCGACCCAGCGTGCCAGGGTCGCCCGCTCGACCCCGAGATCGGCTGCGATCCCACGCAGCGTCGCTCCCGGAGTGGACTCGTACAAGTCGACGGCCTGCCGACGGAACTCCTCGGAGTAGTTCTTGCGGGCCATGGTCCTGATCATCTCGCTTCCCCAGCACATGGCTGGATTCAGCGTGTCCAAGAACCAGGGTCAGGGCCC
>NZ_JBEZFT010000163.1:0-1384 GCF_040649595.1 Kribbella sp. NPDC048915
TACCGAACCTGGTTGCGGTTCTCGAGGTGGAGACGGGATTCGAACCCGTGTACACGGCTTTGCAGGCCGTTGCCTCGCCTCTCGGCCACTCCACCACTGAGAAAGCTGGCCTGCCGAACCCTCTCCGAGCGGACGACCGGGTTCGAACCGGCGACCTCAACCTTGGCAAGGTTGCGCTCTACCAACTGAGCTACGTCCGCATCGCGCCCGGTTTCCGAAGTCCCCGGCGCGAGAAGAACATTAGCCCATCTCCGCCCGAGTTCAAAAACCGGGGGTCCCCGGTAGGGCGACGTACGGTCATCGTCCGCTCACCTTCGGACGGGCGTGAAGTCGCCGATCGCCTGCGCACTAAGGTGATTCTTGGAAGGAGCAGCACATGCGTATCTGGCTCAACGGCGCCCTGCTGGACGACGAGGCGACCGTCTCGCCGCTGGACCACGGGTTGACCACCGGCGACGGCGTCTTCGAGACGATCAAGATCGAGAACGGCCGGCCGTTCTCGGTCCGGCGGCATCTCGACCGACTGGTCCGTTCGGCGGTCGGTCTCGGCCTGCCGACGCCGGACGTCGCGGCGATCGAGGCCGGGATCGACGCAGTGGTCGCGGCGGATCCGGGGATTCCGTTCGGGCGGTTGCGGATCACGTACACGGGCGGTGTCTCGCCGCTGTCGTCCGATCGCGGTACGGACGGCCCGACGATCCTGATCGCGTCGCAGGCGATCAAGCGCCCGGCGCCGGTGTCGGAGATCGTCACGGTGCCGTGGGTACGCAACGAGCGCAGCGCGGTCGCCGGCCTGAAGACCACGTCGTACGCCGAGAACGTCCGTGCCCTCGCCTACGCCAAGGAGCGCGGCGCCAGCGAGGCGATCTTCGCCAACACGGTCGGCAACCTCGCGGAAGGTACCGGCTCGAACATCTTCTGCGTGTACGACGGCGAACTGGTCACGCCGACGCTCGAATCCGGCGCACTGGCGGGCGTGACGCGCGCACTGGTCCTCGAGTGGTTCGGCGGGGTTGAGCGCGACGTACCGCTGGAGCAACTCTACGAAGCCGAAGAGATCTTCCTCACATCCACCACCCGCGACATCCAAGCGATCCGCCGCGTGGACACCCACGACCTCGCGGCCCCCGGCACCATCACCACTCAGGTCGCGAAGATCTTCGCCGAACGCTCCGCCCAAACCCCCAACCCCTGACCAACCCGCCACTCCCCTGCACCCGGCGCGGACCGCCGCCTACTGGGTGGCGGGTTGTTTCACCGGCTAGCGGGTTGTTTTCCTGACTGGCGGGTTACAGAGCCTGTTGCAAATTGGATCTGGGTGTTTCCGTCCGCACCAAAACGCAGTGATTTTTCCAGCGATTGCGGCTGGTTTACTCCACCTGAG
>NZ_JBEZFT010000164.1:0-1330 GCF_040649595.1 Kribbella sp. NPDC048915
GGTGGCGCGGCGCGGTGGCGGGGGGGGGGGGGGGTGGCGCGGTGCCGCGGCGCCGCGGCGCGGTGGCGTGGCGGTGCGGCGGTAGCGCGGTGGCGCGGTGCCGCGGCGCGGTGGCGTGGCGGTGCGGCGGTAGCGCGGTGGCGCGGTGCCGCGGCGCGGTGGCGTGGCGGTGCGGCGGTAGCGCGGTGCCGCGGCGCGGTGGCGTGGCGGTGCGGCGGTAGCGCGGTGGCGCGGTGCCGCGGCGCGGTGGCGTGGCGGTGCGGCGGTGGCGCGGTGCCGCGGCGCGGTGGCGTGGCGGTGCGGCGGTGGCGCGGTGCCGCGGCGCGGTGGCGTGGCGGTGCGGCGGTGGCGCGGAGGGCGTGGTGGCGAGGGTTTGCGGGGTGCGGGTGGCGAGGGGTTGCGGGGGCGCGGCGGTGCGGCGGTGCGGCGGTGCGGGGTGAGGGCATGAGGGGGTCAGGGGGTGGGCGTGGTCGCGTGGTGGTCAGGAGGCGCGGGGGTGAGGGTGGGGCGTGGTGGCGAGAGGCGAAGGGGGCGCGGCGGTCGTTGGAGCCGTGGATCTGTGGAGGGTTTTCCCCATATGCGGGAAGAAATCCTCCACTGTCGTGCGGAAAACTCTCCTAGATGATTGATGCACGGCCTGGTCTGGATTCGGTGGTCGCGGTGATGGAGCCGGGGAACCTCGGGCATGTGGCGTGGGTGGCGTGTGGCGTGTGTGGCGTGTGTCAGGTCGACAGGACGTCTCCCGCGCCAGGGGCCACAGCTGAGCGTGAATCAGACACCGAACACACCCGCCCCGCACCACACTAACTGTCGAGCGTGCACACCTTCGGGCCGCGCATCAATCATCTAGGAGCGTTTTCCGTGGTCAGCGGTGTAGGCAGCGCAGGCAACGCCGGCCGGTGCAGACAGCGCGGACGGTGGGTGACCGCGGCCGCGATTGGTCATGCGGGCCCCACACGGTGGGTCAACCCCTCGTGTTGGGGGTTCTCTGCTCGTGTACCAGCGGAGAACCCCCAACACGCGTGGATAACCCCTTGAGTGGAGGGTTGCCCACTCAAAATTTCAATGGGCAACCCTCCATTTGAATGGGCAACCCGGGACGAAGGCGGACCCGAGGACCGTGCGGCCGCCGCGACTGCGGAGATTCGGGCGATCCGGGGGACCGACGCGGGCGGTGAGTGCAACCGCTCCAGCGGTCCGTGGGACCGACTCGTCGGCCAGCGGCCAAGATTCGGCCGTCCGCAAGCCGAGCCAGCCGCCCAGGGAGCCGAGCCGACCGCCCGTGGAGCCGAGCCAGCCATCCAGGGAGCCGAGCCGACCGCCCGTGGAG
>NZ_JBEZFT010000165.1:0-1316 GCF_040649595.1 Kribbella sp. NPDC048915
GACGGCATGGAACTCCTGGGCGAACGGCCGGTGTGGTCGATGAGTGGCAGCGAACTGCTGTCCACTCTCGACGCGCTCGAGACCGACCTCGCCCGGCTGGACACCTACCGGCTCCAGGTCGTCGCCGCGATCGAATCCACCGGCTACGCCCAAGAACTCGGTGCCCGCGACACCGCCGAACTGCTCCGCTTCCGTTACCGCCACGACGCGCCGGCCGCGCGGCGCATGCTGCGCCTGGCCCAGGCGATGACCACCTACCCCGCCGTCGCCGACGCCCTCAACGAAACCGCCGCCTACCCCACCACCGACGAAACAGACAACACAGCCGAAACGACAGCCGACGCGACGAACGTTGCCAACGGCACCGACCACGACGGTGCAGACGGTGCAGACGGTGCGGATGCCGTCGGTGGTACGGATGGCGGCGCGGACGGTGCGGACGGCGCCGAACCGGACGGTCATGACGGTGCGGACGGTGCGGGCGGTGCGGATGGCGCTGGGGATGGCGCGGACGGTGGTGGTGTGGATGGTGGTGGTGTGGATGGTGGTGTGGTTGGTGGTGGGTGGTTGTTGCGGTCCGGGCAGGCGGCCGCGATCGTGTTCGGGCTGGACCGGGTCCGGTCCCGGGTGCCGGTGGAGCAATTGGATGCTGCGGCTGAACAATTGGTGCGGCTGGCGGGGCACCTGTCGCCGGGTGAGTTGCGCAGCGCGGCGAAGGAGATCGCGGACCTGCTGGACTCCGACGGCCCCGAACCCGACGAACACAAGGCCGCCGCGCGCGAGTCGCTGACGTTGACACCGGCCGACAACGGGGTGAAGTTCCGCGGCTACCTGGCCAACGAGAACGCCGAGCTCCTGCGCGCGGTCATCCACGCCGGTGCCCGCCCCCACAAGACCGGTGACGGTGAACTCGACCCGCGGTCGCGTGAGAAGCGCCAGGCCGACGCGCTCACCACCGCGCTCATCCTGGCCGCGACCGCCTGGGACACCCACACCAGCACTGGAAACGGCACTGGAAACGGCACTGGAAACGGCACTGGAAGCGGCGCTGGAAACGGCACTGGAAGCGGCGCTGGGAACGGCGCTGGAAGCGGCGCCGGCGACGAGACCCGCAAGGGCGGTCCGGTGCCGGGGTATGGGGCGAAGGCGAACATCACGATCACCATCGACCTCAACGACTTGATCGCCGCGACCGCGGACGCGGTCGGGCACACCGTGTACGGTGACGGGTTGTCGGCGGCGGCGATCCGGCGGCTGGCCTGTGACGCTGCGATCATCCCGATCGTGCTCGGTGCGAACTCCGAGCCGCTGGATGT
>NZ_JBEZFT010000166.1:0-1292 GCF_040649595.1 Kribbella sp. NPDC048915
GAGGACACCGCGATCGGCATACGCCGGTGCGCGACGCCAAGCGCTCGGTACGGACGTGGAGGTCGTCGCCGAGGGCGGGGTTGCAGCGGACGATGGTGCCGAGGTCACGGGGACCGACACGGGGACCGACACGGGGACCGACACGGGAGCCGACACGGGAGCTACCCCGGGAGCTGACCCGGGCGCGGCAGCCACGTCGCCGAGCGCGTTCGGTGCGCGCGGCGCATCCAACGCGTTCGGTGCACGCAGCGCGTCCAGCGCGTCCAGGACGGGCGGCGCCTCGAGTACGGGCCATGTGTCCAGTGCGGGCGGCGTGGCCAGTGCGGGCGGCGTGGCCGGCACGGGCAGCATCGCCGAGCCGTTCGATGAGGAGCACGCCCGGCTGGAAGAGGCGTACCTGATGGACTCCCACGGCTGGGAACCCATGCCCGCCGACGCTGCCTGGCAGCCCCCGCTCGACGACACCTTCGCCACAACCCAGCCCGCACCACCCCAAAAGCCCAGCCGCACCGGTGACCGCGACACCGCCCGCGACACCGCCCGCGACACCGACTGGGGCATCGATTGGGACGCTGACCAGGACGCGAACGCGGACGCGGAAGTCGGCCCCGTCGGCCCCGTCGGCCCCGTCGGCCCCGTCGGCCCCGTCGGCCCCGTCGGCGCGGGCGGGGCCGCTGATGCGGGTGCACCCGTGGACGAGGACACGTTCACCCGCCGCGGCCTGGCCGCCACCCTCGCCGCCCGGCTGGCCGCGATCAAACACGACGCGCACCGCACCGGCCTCGGCGCCGGTTCCACAGGCCGCGGACGAGCCCGGCACACCGTCTACGTGCACCTGACCGACCTGACCCTGGCCACCGGCACCGGCGTGCTGCGGGTCGAGGAACTCGGACCCCAACTGGCCACCCAGTTGAAGGAACTGCTCGGCCACGACCACTTCGTGGTCAAACCAGTCATCGACCTGCACGACCAAGTCAGTGTCCACAGCTACGAAATCCCCGACCGGATCCGGGAACGGGTTCGGCTGCGGCACCCGGTGGACATGTTCCCGTTCAGCGGCGCGGAAGCCACTGTGCGGATGGACCAGGACCACATCGTCGCCTACGACCACACCCGCGCCCGCGACCGCGGCGCCGATCCAGAACCACCAGGCGACCAGGCCGACCAGGCCGACCGGGCTGCCCAGGCTGACCGGGGTGACCGGGGTGACCGGGGTGACCGGGGTGACCGGGGTGACCGGGGTGACCGGGGTGACCGGGGTGACCGGGGTGACCGGGGTGACCGGGGTGACC
>NZ_JBEZFT010000167.1:0-1142 GCF_040649595.1 Kribbella sp. NPDC048915
CCTCGATGTTTCGTCTGGGTTGTTGGTGGGTTGCTGATGGTTGTTGTTGTGGGTGGGGGTTGTGTGGGCGTGGTTGGCCGCCGGCGCTGGTGCCGCCGGTTCTCCGAGTTGTTGTTTGGTGTGGATCGTTGGTGTCGGGTCAAGCGGTGCGGAGTGTGTGCCAGCCGGTGTCGATGAGGTGGGTCCATGGCCAGTCGTGTGGGAGTCGGAGGCGTCGTCGTCGCTGGCCGTGGATGATGCGTCCGGCGACGGCGAGGATGCGGAGTCGGAGTCGTTTGGGTTCCCATCGTCGGGCTGGTTCGGTCTCGTCGAAGGCGAGAGTCTGGGTCCAGGCGAGCAGGTCTGCGGCGAGGGCGACGATCTCGATCCAGATCCGGTTCTGGTTGTAGCCGTGGAAGGGCAGGTTCCGCAGTCCGGTGTCCTTCAGGCAGCGGATGCGGTCCTCGCAGCGGGCGCGTTGCCGGTGCCGGATTTCGAGGGCGGGCAGGGTCCAGCCGGTGCCCCTGGTGTTGGTGGCGAAGCAGGTGATCCGCCAGCCGTTGTGGTCGGTCAGCCGCAGCTGGGCGCCGGGGTGGGGACGTTCGCGGCGGGCGATGACCCGCATCCCGTCAGGCCAGTCCTTCGGGCCCGGGCGTGCTGTCTGGTTCGGGGTGACCGGGGCGGGCATCCACTCGGTGAGCTCGGCGACCTGGGCTCCGTCACGGGGCTCGCCGTCGGCATCGACAGCTGCTCGCCAGGCCTGTTCGGGGATTGCTTCGATCGCTGCCTTGACGGGGTCTTGGGCCTGGAACCCGATCGAGTACTCCAGCCCGGCGTCGGTGATGTGATGCAAGAACACCTTCGAGCAGGCACCGGTGTCAGCGCGGACCAGCACCTGTCCCACCTCTTGCTCGGGGAGCTGCGCGAGCGCGGCATCCAAGGTGGCGACATGGTCGGCGCTGTTCCACGGTGACGCCTTTCCGGGCCGCAGGTCCAGCGCCAGGGTTTCACCGGTGCCGTGCTCGCCGTGGTCGACGAATGAGCACATCGGCGCGAACCCGAACCCCCGCTTGAACGTCGGCTCAGCGCCTTCCTTGTCAGAGTGCGCGGTCACCAGCGTCGCGTCGATGTCCACGATCACCTGGCCGCCGGCACGCTGCCCC